>CACYSI010000003.1 GCA_902776975.1 uncultured Ruminococcus sp. | reverse complement strand
TGTTGACGGCACTCCTAAAAGAGTACACGCTTGCACCCGTTGCTTACGTTCAGGTAAGGTAACAAGAGCGGTTTAATCAACAGCAAACGACCCCCGAGGTGACTCGGGGGTTTATTGTTTATAAAATACTTTATTATTCGATATCCGTGTGATATAATATACACAAACAGATATAAGGAGGAGCACCGATGAACAGACCTTATAAGAGATTCACCGCGCTGATTCTTGTCATCACGCTGCTGTCGTGCGTTTTTGCCGTGCCGATATCGGCTGAACAGACGTCCGCCGGCTCATTTCTCCCCTACAAGGGCGTATACTACTACCGACCCGTGCTGGGTGAGTTTGACGCAAGCCCCGACGATGAGGATCAGTATGTCTACAGCGACGGCTTCTTCACCGGGGATTCGGGCATATACAATGAACACCTCGCGACCTTCAGCATGATAGCGTCCGAGTGCTCTGTCGGCAGCAACAGAGAACCCGATACCGCAGAGGGCTACAAGAACAAGAGCCGCAACGCCGCCGCGCTGCTGGAGGACAACGGCTTTACCGATATAGACACAAACGATGATTACAAAAGCAAGCCCGGAAACGATACTATCGGAGTCCTGTGCGCTCATAAGACCGTTACCGTATCGGATAACGACTATACCCTGATCGCCGTGATACCTCGCAGCGCCGACTACGAAAAAGAGTGGATAAGCAACTTTACTCTCGGCGCAGACGGCGACGCTGAGGGCTTTGACAAATCAGCCGACAAGTGTCTGAGCTACGTCAGAGATTACATACGCCGGACAGGTATAAGCGGCGATATAAAGCTGTGGACAGCAGGCTTCAGCAGAGGCGGAGGCGTAGCCGAGCTGATAGCCAAAAAGCTCATAGACGATCCTACGGGTCATCTCGGAGAGAGCGTAGAGCTGTACAGCGGCGATCTGTACGCGTACTGCTTCGCCGTGCCAAAGGTCGCGGACTCCGACAACGATCCGAGAAACAGTAAGTATGCCTCGATCTTCAATATTTCGGCAAACACCGAGCTGCCCTCCAAGCTGTGTCCGACAAACATGGGCTTTGACCGCTACGGCACTGATATCTCACTTGCAGAGGGCAAGGACTACGACACGATGCTCTCTAAGCTCAACATCCGAAGCGAATATATCCACGATCTGTATAAAAACAGCTACAGCTCGCGCCTGTTCAAGCCCAAGAAGCTGGTCATAAACGGCGACAGTGTGAGCATAGTCGACGATGACGAGTCGTACATTCCGAACGATGTCTCGACATACTTAGACGGGCTCGCGACGTATCTTACTTATGTATCCGGCGGCAGAGAGGGCTATCACGCTGAGTTCGAGAAGCCCGTGTCGTACCTTATAGGATACTTAGGCACCCTGAACACCGATCAGATGTCAGCCTTTGTCGATTCACTCACAAATAACGAGGACACGCCGTACGCTGCGCTGGCTATGTACGCGTACTTCATGCGATGCAAGGCTAAGTACGGAAATCTGACATTCCGCAAGGGAGCGGACGCTGAGCTTGCGTCTACCGCGGCGGACATAGGCGATAACGCCGAGATCTCCGCCGACGCGGGGCTGATAGCCAAGCTGACGCTGAGACTCGCCGTGTATATGCTGAGGTCTCCCGAATCGCTCAAGGACACCGCGGCGGATTATCTCGGCAGTGTGCTGGGCAAGGCTATGGACGCGACGGGCGCAACAACCGAAGAGAGAAGCGTCCTGCTGAGCAAAAGCTCGCTGAAGACTCTTACTCACTTTTTATCCTTTATGCTCCTCGGTAACATCTGGCAGAGCAGCCGTACCGACTATGTCAACATCGACAACGAACAGATCAAGAACGCCGCCACGCTGATAGGCAACGCGATCAACATCGTATCGGATCATGCCAACGAGATACTGGTATCGTGGATGAAGACCGACGACAGCTGCTATGATGACTATAATGAGCTGTCCGCCGAAGAAGCCACGGGCTACCGCAGAGTGTATATATCTGCTCCCGAGGGTGTTCAGCTCGACGGCGAGATCACCACTGACGGCGGCGATACCGTCGCTGTCATCGAGGACGGCATACCGATAAGCTCTTCCGATCTCCGTGTAGGCTATACGACCTCGGATAACGGCGGCTTCTTCCGCATCCCCGCCGACAGCGGCTATCGCATAAAGCTCAAATGCTCCGGGTCGTGCGACGTATCCGTCAGAATAGGCGAGTACACCTGTTATGACGCAAAGTGCGTGACCGTATCGGACAAGACCGTCTCGGCGACCCCGAGAGATACGGTGACGGTAAAGCTGCCGAGGCTGTTCGGGGATTTCACCGTCCCGTCGGGCGCTAAGTACAACACTTACATCGAGGAGAGCACCGACACTATACTCGGAGACGCCGACTCAAACGGCGAGGTAGATACCGTGGACGCTGTCGCAGTGAGCAGAACCGTGCTTCGTCTGCCGTGCGCGGTGTTTGATAAGCTCGCCGCCGACGCAGACTCTGACGGCGATATCACTATAGTAGACGCCACCTTCATACAGCGCGCGGCGATAAACATACCCGTCCCCTACCCCATCGGCAAGCGGATGAGATCGCCGCTCTGATATCCTCTCAGCATATGTCCGTTGATAGCTCCCTCAGTAAAAATAGCTTTTGATCCTCACGATGACTGTTTCAAATATGAAAAAACGTTTCAAAAAACGCTTGCGGCTCAACCTACTGAGCCACAAGCGTTTTACTGTTTATCACTTCTTTTTCATAGCGTCCTTAAGGCTTTTCACCGTGCCGTCGGGATAGGTGACGTCTACGTTATCCAGACGCTCCTTTACCTGCTTACGAAAGCCCTTGAGATATATAGAGTACAGCTCCTTTTGACGCTTAGTCTCAGCTTCGGTGAGCCCCTCTTCCCTCTTCTTTTTAGCCAGAGCGTTTATCTCGCTCAGCAGCTCCTGCATTTCCATATACTCATCCTTTCCGACTGTCAAGATAATCCTGAAGTATGATACACGCCGCTACAGCGTCTACCTTCTCTTTACGCTTCTTGCCGTAGACGTTGCCCGAGCTGAGATACGCGTGAGCTGTAAGTGTAGTGCCGCGCTCATCCTGCATCACAAAAGGCAGAGAGCACTTCTCGCCGAGCTTAGCGGCAATCTCACGCGCTCTTATCGCGCTCTCGCCCTCGGTACCGTCCATGTTGCGCGGCAAGCCTACAACCAGTATCTCAGCCTTGGTCTCAGTCGCCTTAACGGAGATCTTGTCTATCAGCTTAGTATCGTTATACTCGGTGATCACGCAAAGCGACGACGCCAAAAAGCCCGAGCTGTCCGATACCGCCAGCCCAGTGCGGGCATGACCGAGATCCACTCCGAGAGCTATCATAAATCTTCACCTCACAAATAGTGCAGCTCGACTGCTATGAGTCGTGTCTTTTCAAAGCTGTAATAACCGATGTTTGACGTATCTATGCTGTAATCCGTAAGAGAAGCGTTGACCCTGTCTATATACTGAAAGAAATACTGCGGAGGGGTCTTGAACAGCGCGTCTACACCGTTTTCAAAATCAATACTGTCTTCAACATAAAAGAGGAACAGATCGCCTTTTTTGAGAGCGGTATCGAGCAGACCCTCTGTTACGTCCGCGCCTTCGAGATCAGCTAAATGAGGGCAGGAGCGATAATACAGGTTCATGGTCGTATCGCCGCACTCGGGGATGACCAGATTCATGATGTCGCAGTTTACACTGCCGCTGAGTCCGTTGATCTGATCTTCGGTCAGCTCGCTGAACAGAGGCGACGGAGTGTGATCCTCTTTCATCTGCCCATCAGACAGATTAAAATAATTATACTTATAGTACAGCTCTTCACGATCATCCCAGGTGGTATCAACATTATACCACTTGCCGCCAAGCTTGACGGCGTTCCACATATGCAGCTCATCTTCGCCCTTGCCCGATATACCGATACAGTCTACCCCCGCTTTGTTGAGCAGCAGCTGGAAGGCTCTCGCGTAGCCCTCGCACACAGCCAGCTTGTCTACCAATGCTCCGTAGACCGTGTATATCTTGGGATCGTTCTTGTCGGAGTTCTCGGGATCGACATCCTTGTCGTATTCGCATAGAGCTATCAGATAATCATGAGTGAAAAGCTCTCTGTCATACTCCGAGAGACCGGACGGGAGCTCTTTCAAAAACTTATTAACGGCGTCGAGTGATGCGTTGAGCATGGTGTCGACCTCCTGCGGCGAGTATCTCGAGTACATCCGCACGATCGTACCGTCCGAATCGCTTAAATACCCGATAGTGCCCGCAGCCCAGAACAGCTCGGGGTTATCCGAGTAGATCGCCTTGATGGTCGTGCGTACCTCCGCCTCGCTCAGCGGTACATCTATCTTGACCTGAGGCATGGGATAAAAGCCCGCGGACTCGTCCTTTTCGGGAGAGACGTCTCGATATACCTTATACAGCTCATCATAGAGCGTGCGCTGACCGGTCTCGGGCAGAGCGAGATAGCCGTGCCGCTGTTCGACAGCCTCATAGCTCGATACGCTCCCGGTACTGTCTGTCTCTACCGTCAGAAAAGACTCGGTCGGTCTCACAGTCTCGGCAGTCTGAGTCGGATCGGTATGGGATACCTCAAAAGCTCCGCACGAGCTGAAAACAAACGCGGTAATGACCGCGAGCAGTAAAGCCGATAATCGTTTTTTCACCGTAACCTCCGTTGAAGCGGCGGAATGTGAGCGTCTGCGATGTCAGTCACCGAACGGCTCACTTGCCGCTGTTGATGTTTTCGCTGATAGGCAGGGTCGCCGCGGCGTTAAGATCACTGCCCGCGGTATGCCCCGCAAGATATTCATAGTAGCCCTGAGCGCCTACCATTGCGCCGTTGTCGCCGCACAGGTACTTGTCGGGCATATAGAGATCGAACCTGCCCCTGCACCTCTCTTCAAGCTCCCGTCTGAGCAGAGAGTTGGCGGATACTCCGCCCGCGGTCACAAGAGTAGTATAACCGAGATCGAACGCGGCTTTCAAAAAGTTGTCTGTCAGACATCCGACCACAGCCCTGCGGTATGAGGCGCAGATATCAGCTACGGGGATATCCTCGCCCTTTTGCTCGCGGCTATGTATCAGATTGATCACGGCGGTCTTCAACCCCGAGAAAGAGAAGTCATACTCAGAACCGTCCACATGGGGCTTAGGCATCGAAAAAGCGCTGTCGTCGCCGCTCTCGGCAATCTTATCGAGCTCTACGCCGCCGGGATAAGGTATGCCCATGGCGCGGGCAGCCTTGTCGAACGCCTCTCCTGCCGCGTCATCGCGGGTCCTGCCGATGACCTTCATATCGGTGTAGTCCCTGACCTCTACGATATGACTGTGTCCGCCCGATACAACGAGGCACAGAAACGGTGGCTTTAATTTTTTATGTGAAATATAATTAGACGCTATATGTGATCTCAGGTGATGAACCGGTATCAGCGGCTTATCCGCCGCGAGCGAAAGACCCTTGGCGAAGTTCACCCCGACAAGCAGCGCTCCGATGAGTCCGGGAGCGTAGGTCACGGCTACCGCGTCTATATCGTCGAGCGTGCAGTCGGCGGCGCTTAACGCCTCATCCACTACGCCGACTATCGCCTCGGCATGGCGGCGCGAGGCTATCTCGGGAACCACGCCTCCGTACAGCTTATGCTCCTCTACCTGAGAGGCTACTATATTTGAGAGGACGTTTCTGCCGTCCTCTACAACAGCCGCGGCAGTCTCGTCACAGCTGCTTTCAATCGCAAGAATTCTCATATACTTTCCTCATTATAATTGCGTTTTCTTTGGGCGCGTCATAGTAATCGCGCCTGAGAGCTATCCGCTCAAAGCCGAGCCCTTCATACAAAGCTACGGCGGGCATGTTGCTCTCCCGCACCTCCAAAAAGACCTCGCTGAGCCCTTCCGAGGAGTCCGATGCGCTCTCTATAAGTCTCTTTGCTATGCCCTGTCTGCGGCAGTCGGGGAGTACCGCGATCTCGATGATACTGCCCTCGTCGGCGATCTGCTCAAAGGCGAGATAACCGACGATAACGCCGTCTTTTACGGCTACTGTACAGTATGAATCGGGCTTTTCAAGCTCAGACAGTATCGACTGCTCGGACCACGCCGACGAGCCGAAGCAAGCGTCGAGCAGAGCCTTGACCTCTCCGACGTCATCGGGGAGCATACCGCGTATCGTCATAGGGTGGAGATCAGCGATTCAACGGCGCCGGCTATATCATCACGGCATTTGCGGTACGCGTTGATATCGCCGCCGTAAGGGTCTACTATATCCATACGCAGATCGTACTTATCATCTTTGTTAGGCGCTCTGCGCAGCACTCTGACAAGCTCATCGGGTATACCGAGAGAGCGCAGGATATCGGCGTGCTCCTCGCTGAGCCCAACGAACAGGCTGAACTGATTAAGATCGACATACGGTAAAAAGCGCGTACTGTGCGTACTGAGGTCGAGACCTATCTCGGCTACAGCCTGAATCGCGTTTTGTGAGGCGGGTCTGTCGCCTATAGCAGCCACACCGGCGCTCTCGGCGCGCCATTCGAGCCCCTTTTGGGCTGCCAATGAATTGAATATAACCTCTGCCATGGGACTGCGGCAGGTGTTGCCTGTACAAACAAATAATACTTTTTTCATACAATATACTCCTTACTGCTAACTACCAACTACTAACCACTAGCCACTAGCCACTAACCACTAACCACTAACTACCAACTACCGACTGAATCAACCCTTCGCGTCGTACCATGTCTCGCCCATTGACGCCTCGGCTATGAGCGGTACGCTGAGCTTGACCGCGTTCTCCATCTCTTCCTGCAGGAGCATAGCTACCTGCATGCTCTCAAAGGCGGGAGCCTCGACTATCAGCTCATCGTGTACCTGAAGTATGAGGCGCGCCTCTAATCCTTCTCTCTTCAGCCTTTCATCCACACGGACCATGGCTATCTTGATGATATCGGCGGCGGTGCCCTGGATAGGAGCGTTGCGGGCGACCCTCTCGCCGAAAGCTCTTGTGTTGCGGTTAGAGGCGGACAGCTCCGGCAGATAACGCCGTCTGCCCTCGAGCGTGCTGACATATCCGTCGGACTTAGCCCGCTCGATGACCTCTTTCATATAGCTGTCAACCGACGAGAAGTGAGCGAGATAGTTGTCTATATACTTTTGAGCCTCGCGCACGGTGACGCCTATGTCCTTAGACAGTGAGAAAGCTCCGATGCCGTAGACTATGCCGAAGTTGACCGCCTTGGCGCGTGAGCGCATGAGCGGCGTGACCATATCTACGGGCACTCCGAACACTTCGGACGCGGTGACTGTATGGATATCCACATTATCCGTGAACGCCTGACGCATAGCGGCGTCGCCCGATATATGCGCGAGAACTCTGAGCTCGATCTGAGAGTAGTCGGCGTCAACGAGGACACAGCCCTCGCGAGCTTTGAAAAAGCGTCTGAACTCTCTGCCGCGCTCGGTACGCACGGGGATGTTCTGCAAATTAGGCTCTGTGGAGCTGATACGCCCTGTACGGGTCTCGGTCTGGTTGAAGGACGAGTGTATACGTCCGTCGGACGCGACCTTGTCAACCAGCGAGTCACAGTAGGTGGATTTGAGCTTAGCTACGGTGCGGTACTCAAGTATCTTTGATATGACCGGATGCAGAGGCAAAAGGCTCTCGAGCACCTCGGCGTTGGTCGAATAACCGCTCTTTGTCTTTTTGCGGGTAGGGAGATTGAGCTCTTCAAACAGCGCTGCCGCGAGCTGCTTGGGTGAATTGATGTTGAACTCATAGCCTACATCGTCATAGATAGACTGCTGCAGCCGGGCGACCTCTGTGCCGAGCTGCTCGCCGTATGCGCGTATGCCCTCTACATCGACGGCAAATCCGAGATTTTCCATCCTCGCGAGGACTCTCGACAGGGGTATCTCGATCTCATACAGGAGCTTGTCGTTAGCGATCTCATGGATATCGTCGGCAAGCCGTCTGCACAGAGCGGGCAGAGCGTGGATGTATCCATCGCCCTCAAAGCCGTCCTCACATACCGCCACGGGTATGCTGTACTCGGCGCACAGACGGTCGAGAGTATAGCTCGACGATGACGGGCTGAGCAGATAGGCGGCGAGCGAGGCGTCGAAGGCGATATCCGCGTCTATACCCTCTTTGTCACAGTAAGCGAAAATCGGCTTGCTGTCGTCGGTGTAGAGCTTTTTGCCGCTGCTCAATATCTTTTTTATTTCTTCTATAGAACTAACGATATATAATATTTCTTCTGTGGAAATATAAGCCACCGATACAAGTGTATCGAATTCTATTTTTATATATATATTATTATTCTCTGAGAGAATTTTATCGACCGTTTCACTGAAAGCGGCTGCTATCTTGAAGCTCCGCTGAGCGTCCTGCTCTGCCGTCTTCTCCTCCCCTATCTCAAGGCCGAACTTCTTGATAAGAGAGAACAGCTCGAGCCGAGCCATCAGTCTCGCGGCGGCGGCTCTGTCGCCTTCTGTCGGCTTGTAGCCGTCGAGGTCGGTATCTACGGGAGCCGTGAGGCATATCTCGCCGAGCATGCGGCTCATGTAGCAGTCGTCCTTAGACTTCTCGAGCTTAGCCCGCATACCCGGTTTGATGTCAAGCTCGTCTAAATGCTCATAGATATAGTCGATATCGCCGTACTTGGAGATCAGCTCGGTAGCTCCCTTTGGACCTATGCCGGCTACACCGGGGATGTTATCTGAGCTGTCGCCCTGTATCGCCTTGACCTCGATGAGCTTCTTCGGCTCTACGCCGTACTCCTCCTTTACGATCTCGGGAGTGTACATCATAGTGCCGTTGAGGTTTTTGGCGAGGCGTACCGACACGCTGTCGTTGACGAGCTGGAGGCTGTCGCGGTCACCTGTAGCTATGACGCAGGTGTTGCCTGTATCGGCGCACTTCTTGGACAGGGTACCGAGGATATCGTCAGCCTCATAGCCCTCACAGGTGACTATGCGGTAGCCGAGACAGCCTAAAAGCTCCTTTAAGGGCGCCATCTGCATATGCAGCTCTTCAGGCATACCCTTGCGGTTAGCCTTGTACTGATCGTAAGCCTTATGGCGAAAGGTCTTAGTCTTAAGGTCAAAGGCTATCGCCACGGCGTCGGGCTGTACATCAGCCTTCATGCGCTCGAACATGGTCAAAAAGCCGTATATCGCGTTTGTAAACATACCGTCCTTAGTCGTCAGCGGCTTGACGCCGTAGAACGCCCGGTTGAGTATGCTGTTTCCGTCTACTACTAAAAGTTTCATAATTCAGCCTTCCCTGCATTATTTAACTACCAACCACCAACTACCAACTATCAACTATATTTTGTATACCACGTTGCCCGTGATCCAATTGGTACGGTAGAGGCGGGGTACGCGCTTTGATACGTTGCACAGAACCTCGTAGCTGATGGTATCGCCCCAGCTCGCCACATCCTCGGCGGTAGGCTCGCCGTCCTTACCGTTGCCGAATACTACCACAATGTTGCCGACCTCAGCCTCGGGAAAGTCGGTCACATCCAGCATGGTCTGATCCATGCAGATACGACCTATTATCTTACAGTTTCTGCCGAACTTCTTGGTCTTGTCCCAGACGAACATATAACCGTCCTTTGCGTACGCGCGTATGTAGCCGTCGGCATATCCGGCAGGCACGGTGGCTATGCGCATATCGCGCTCGGCGGTGAAGGTCCTGCCGTAGCTTACGGTAGTGCCCGCCTTGACAGTCTTGATATGGGATATGAGGGTCTTGAGCCTCATGGCGGGCTCAAGCTCAAGCTCGCCGCGCATCTTATCGGACGGCGCGTAGCCGTAGAGGATGATACCTGCGCGAACCATATCGAGCCTCATAGACGGATAGTCCATCACTGCGCCCGAGTTAGAGCAGTGGCGCAGCTCAAAGTGTATGCCCGCGCTCTCGAGCTCGTCCACCGTGCGCATGAAGCAGCTGTACTGCCCGAGCGTGTAGCTCTCGCCGCTGTCGCCGTCATCCGCCACGGCAAAGTGAGTGAATATGCCCTCGGGGATCAAATGAGGCAGCTTGCACGCCTCTTTTATTTCTTCAATAGAATTATTATCTCTCGGGAACTCCTGACACATAAAGCCTATCCTGCTCATGCCGGTATCGACCTTGATGTGAGCCTTGACACGGGCGCCCAGAGCCTCGCACTGAGCCGACAGCTCACGAGCGTAATCGAGGCTGTACACCGCCTGACTGATGTTCTGTCTGCAAAGATCCCGGCATCGGTTGGCGGGAGTATAGCCGAGTATCAGTATAGGCTCGGTGATATCGGCGCGCCTGAGCTCGAGAGCCTCATCGAGGTTTGAAACAGCTAAAAAATCCACTCCGAGCTCATGGTAGAGCCTGCATATCTCTACAGCTCCGTGACCGTAGCCGTCAGCCTTGACTACACAGCACAGCTTGACTTCGTCGCCTATAGCTCCGCGTACCGCTTCAAAATTAGAGCGAATACAGTCCATATTTATCTCCGCCCACAGTCGGCGGGTGAAAATAAGGTTTTTTTCCAAATCGACCACCTCATATTTACATATATAAAGTTATTATACTACAATAAAGCGCCTTTTACAATATTACAGGGGAATTTTGAGAATATAATCTTGACAGCGTATGTACCGAAGTATAGAATAAAGTACAGAATATGACCGCAAAGGATGTCCGTAAAATGAAAAAAACATCTAATCCGACTAAGAGCAAGATAGTATCGGCGGCGTGGCAGCTGTTCTATGAGCAGGGCTTTGACAGCACTACGGTAGACGAGATAATCAGCCTTTCGGGTACTTCAAAAGGCTCGTTTTACCACTACTTCGAGAGCAAGGACAGTCTGATAGGCTCGCTCGCCTATCTCTTCGACGAGAAGTACAGCGAGCTTGAACAAAAGATAGACTACGGTCTGAACACTATAGACAACATGATCTTTCTCTCGCGCGAGCTGTTCATGATGATAGAGAACAACATCGACATAGAGCTGCTCTCGCGGCTGTACGCTCAACAGCTCTCAAAACGCGGCAAAAAAGAGCTGCTCGACCAGAGCCGCGTATACTACCGCCTGCTCAAAAAGCTGGTAAAGCTCGGACAGGAGCGGCACGAGATAACACAGACAAAGTCATCCGCCGAGATAGTGCGGCTGTACGCGATAGCCGAGAGAGCCATGCTGTACGACTGGTGTCTGCACGGCGGCGAGTACTCGCTGGCAGAGTACGCCGGCACGGTGATGCCGCTGTTTTTGAGCGGGATCAGAAACAATTAGGAACTTTTATAAGTGAGGAATTAGGAATTAGGAGTTAGGAGTTAATGGCGGTCTTCGCCCGCACCCGATTTTTAAAATCAAAAAACGCGTCAGCGTTTCCCTTAATTTCTCATTCCTCATTACTGATTCCTAATTCAAAACAGTCTTCATCACAGCAGGTATTTTATTTTTAGTTTTTTTATTAGTCTGTTATTCGGTCTATCGGAATTTTGACTGTATAACAGACTTTTTTGTCGTTTTTTATGCAAATGTATTTATTTTAGTCTATACTTCGTTCTGTATTGCGTTTTGCACTTTAATGTGCTAATATATAGCTTGCGTATCCAAATAAAAAACAATATATAATGTATTTTGGAGGGAAATTTATGTCAACAAATACGATCGTCATCCTTGTTGCGTTTGTAGTTTACATGGGCATGATGATACTCATCGGCGCGCTGAACTCAAAGCAGAGCAACAACGAGGACTACTTCCTCGGCGGCAGAGGTCTCGGCTCGTGGACGGCCGCGCTCAGCGCTCAGGCGTCCGATATGAGCGGCTGGCTGCTGATGGGTCTGCCCGGCGCTATCTATGTAGCCGGTACAGGCGAGGTATGGATCGCCATCGGTCTTTTGATAGGTACCATCCTCAACTGGTTCCTGGTAGCCCGCAGACTGCGCAAGTACACTATAGTCGCCAACAACTCGCTGACTATACCGAGCTTCTTTGAAAACCGTTTTCACGATAAAAAGGGCGTACTCAAGATAGTATCCTCGCTTATCGTCATCGTGTTCTTCGCTGTATACACCGCCTCGGCGTTCGCTTCGGGCGCTAAGCTCTTCGCAAACGTATTCGGCACAGGCGCGGACGATCACACAGCCTACATGATCGGTCTGATCATCGCGGCGGTAGTTATCCTCGTATACACCCTGCTCGGCGGCTTTAAAGCTGTATGCTACACAGACTTCATCCAGGGTCTGCTGATGCTGGTAGCTATCCTGGCTGTGCCGATCATCGCTTACATCGGCATCAACGGCGACCTGCCCGGCGCTCTTGCCTCTAAGGGCATCAGCGATCCTCAGGGCTTTATGAGCCTGATGAAGGACGGCGAGGGCAAGCCGATCACCGCAATATCCATCATCTCAAACCTCGGCTGGGCTCTCGGTTACTTCGGTATGCCCCATATCCTTGTCCGCTTCATGGCTATCAAGAGCGACAAAGAGGTCAAGAAGAGCCGCATCATCGCTATCGTATGGGTCATCCTGTCCCTCGGCGCGGCTTCCTTCCTCGGCTTGGTAGCGAGAGGCTTCCTCAGCGAGGATCTCGTCGCGAGCGGCAAATCCGAGGTAGTATTCATCAAGACCATCCAGCAGATATTCAGCAGCAATATCTTCCTCGTATTCATCGGCGGTATCTTCCTGTGCGGCATCCTCGCGGCTATCATGTCTACGGCTGACAGCCAGCTGCTGGTAACCGCCTCAGCCGTATCCGAGGATATGTATAAGGGCGTCATCAAGAAGGACGCAAGCGAGAAGAGCGCGCTTAACGTAGGCAGGATCGCTGTTATTGTAGTCGCGATCGTAGCTTTCGTCATCGCTCTCGACCCCAACAGCTCAGTCATGGGTCTGGTATCAGACGCGTGGGCGGGCTTCGGCGCGGCGTTCGGCCCGATCATCCTGCTGAGCCTGTTCTGGAAGCGCTTTAACCTGCCCGGCGCGATAGCCGGTATGGTAACGGGCTTCGCCACCGTCATCCTGTGGGACTACATCCCCTTCGGCGGTCAGACTCTGTACAAGACTACAGGTCTGTACAGCCTCGTACTGGGCTTCGCTCTGGCTCTGATCGTAGCAGTGATCGCAACACTGATCACCAAGGCTCCGTCAAAAGAGATCACCGACGAGTTCGAGAAGGTAAATACAGTAGAGATATAAAGCCTCCCTTTTCTAAGGGAGGTGGCGCAAAGCGCCGGAGGATTCTTAATAATCCTTACAAACTACATCCGCTCCCGACATCGGGGGCGGATTATTTGTATGCCGCGCGCCTACCCCACAATAACCACGCTAACTATCCGGTATCAAATCCAAAACGCGGACACGCGTGTCAGCGTTTTCCTTAATTCCTAATTCCTCATTCCTCATTCCTGATTTGTTAAGCCAACTAATTTCTAATAAAA
Source organism: uncultured Ruminococcus sp. (assembly GCA_902776975.1). GTDB lineage: Bacteria > Bacillota > Clostridia > Oscillospirales > Acutalibacteraceae > Ruminococcoides. The sequence goes on along the minus strand of CACYSI010000003.1, from coordinate 79,450 downwards.
AATTAACCTTTACACAAGTTTAACCAATTGTTACAGCTTTGAAACAAACCACAATATATTGTGGTAAGGGTATGTAGCCTCACAATAAATTGTTATAATTCTTTTAATGATATCATTTTACAATTTCTAATCAAAATAGACAAAGAATTATATTTTTCTCGTATATTTTAACGATTGATTTTGCGGCGACAATCTGTTATATTAGGACAGGATTTCGCCCCCGACACAAGATATAGGGTCAGGCGGCTTTACGGTAACAAAAGAGTTACAGCAGAACCAAAATCAAAATCGAACAACTACACGGGAGGATTAACATGATCAATAAGATCGTAAAGCGCGACGGACGCGCTGTTGAATTTGACATCGAAAAAATAACACAGGCTATCTACAAGGCGGCTCACGCCATAGGCGGCAACGACTATGAGAGCGCCGAGAAGCTGGCGGCTAAGGTACTCGAGTACCTCGAGGCAGAGGACAACTCAAGCCCCACCGTAGAGCATGTACAGGATACCGTCGAGAAGATCCTGATAGAGAACGGCCACGCGAGAACAGCCAAGGAGTTCATCCTCTACCGCGCGGAGCGCACCAGAGTCCGCGAGATGAATACCAAGCTGATGAAGGTATATGAGGATCTGACCTTCAAATCCGCTAAGGATAACGACGTCAAGCGCGAGAACGCCAACATCGACGGCGATACAGCCATGGGCACCATGCTCAAGTACGGCTCGGAGGGCGCTAAGGAATTTTATCAGATGTATGTCCTCAACCCCAAATTCGCCAAGGCTCACCGCGAAGGCGACATCCACATCCACGACCTCGACTTTCTCACGCTTACCACAACCTGCTGTCAGATAGACCTCTTAAAGCTCTTCAAGGACGGCTTTTCGACAGGTCACGGCTTCATCCGTGAGCCTAACGACATCTCTACCTACGGTGCTCTGGCTTGCATAGCAATCCAGTCTAACCAGAACGACCAGCACGGCGGTCAGTCGGTGCCCAACTTCGACTACAGCATGGCTCCCGGCGTAGCAAAGACATACAACAAGCGCTATCGCGCCAATCTTGAGCGCGGCGCCGAGCTGCTCGCGGACGACGAGAACGCCAAGGAGAATATCGAAGCCATCGTCGCCGCGGCGGAAGCAGCTACGGGCGAGATCGCCAAGCTCGAGTCTACCGCCGAGTACGACGCTAAAGAGCTGGAGCTGCTGACAGAGAAATACGGCGAGAAGATCGCCTCTAAGATACAGCGCTTCTCTAAGAAGCACGCTCTGACAGAGACAGACAGAGCCACCTTCCAGGCTATGGAGGCTGTGGTACATAACCTCAACACCATGCACAGCAGAGCAGGCGCGCAGGTACCCTTCTCATCCATCAACTACGGTACAGACACCACGCCCGAGGGCAGAATGGTCATCAAGAATATCCTGCTCGCTACCGAAAGGGGCCTCGGCAACGGCGAGACTCCTATCTTCCCCGTACACATCTTCAAGGTCAAGGAGGGCATCAACTACAACCCCGAGGATCCCAACTACGACCTGTTCAAGCTCAGCTTCCGCGTATCGGCTAAGCGCCTCTTCCCCAACTACGCGTTCATCGACGCTCCCTTCAACCTCTCTTACTATAAAGAGGGTCGTCCCGAGACAGAGATAGCCTACATGGGCTGCCGTACCCGCGTCATCGGCAACAGACACGATCCGAGCCGCGAGATCACCTTCGGCAGAGGCAACCTGAGCTTTACATCCATCAACCTCCCCCGTCTGGCTATACTCGCCAACAAAAACATCGACTTCTTCTTTGAGCAGCTCGACCGTATGCTTGATCTGTGTATTGACCAGATACTCGAGCGCTTTGAGATACAGTGCCAGAAGCACGTCCGCAACTATCCCTTCCTCATGGGTCAGGGCGTATGGATCGACTCCGATAAGCTCTCTATCGACGACGAGGTCAGAGAGGTGCTCAAGCACGGTACGCTCTCTATCGGCTTCATCGGTCTTGCCGAGGCTCTTGTAGCCCTCATCGGCAAGCATCACGGCGAGAGCGAAGAGGCTCAGAGACTGGGTCTCGAGATAGTATCCTTCATGCGCAAGAAGCTCGATAAGAAGAGCGAAGAGACCAATCTCAACTTCACCTGTCTCGCTACCCCCGCGGAGGGTCTGTCGGGACGCTTCGTACGCATCGACAAAGAGCGCTTCGGTATCATCAAGGGTGTTACCGACCGCGAATACTATACAAACTCCTTCCATGTGCCGGTATACTATCCGATCAACGCCTTTGACAAGATACACTTAGAGGCTCCCTACCACGCTCTGACTAACGCGGGTCACATCTCGTACATCGAGCTCGACGGCGATCCCACCGAGAACCTCGAGGCTTTTGAGCAGGTAGTACGCTGCATGAAGGAAGAGGGCATCGGCTACGGCTCTATCAACCATCCCGTAGACCGCGACCCCGTATGCGGCTACACAGGCATCATCGGCGACTACTGCCCCAAGTGCGGACGCAAGATAGTCAAGAACGGTATGCAGGTAGAGCGCATCCGCCGCATTACCGGCTATCTGGTAGGCACTCTCGACCGCTTCAACAACGCCAAGAAGGCTGAGGTCAAGGACAGAGTCAAGCACAGCCTCGGCAACGCCGACGACTGCGGCTGTGAGCTGGAAGCTATCTGATACTGAATCATATACATAAGGGGCGGCTGATGACCGCCCCTATGTTTCACCCAAGGAGAATAGATCATGTCTGAAAACAAAACCCCGCTTCGTCTCGCGGGAGTCGTACGCGAGAGCATAGTAGACGGTCCGGGCATACGCATGGCGGTGTTCGTGCAGGGATGTCCGCATCACTGCAAGGGCTGTCACAATCAGCACACATGGAGCTTTGAGGGCGGCTACGAGAGCTCTGTGGAGCGCGTGCTTGAGGAGGCGGCTAAGGATAAGCTGCTGATGGGCATAACCATCTCGGGCGGCGAGCCGTTCACCCAGGCTGAGGCTTTGACCGTGCTCTCGAAAAGAGCGAGAGCCATGGGACTGAACATCTTTTGCTACACAGGCTACACCTTTGAGCAGCTGTATGAGCAGTTCCCTGAGCATCCCGAGTACAAAGAGCTGCTCGAACAATGCGACTGGCTGGTAGACGGCAGATTCGTCGAAGAAGAGATGAGCCTGATGCTGCACTTTCGAGGCAGCCGAAACCAAAGGATACTGGACGTACCCGAGTCCCTTAAGCAGGGCAAGGCGGTACTGTCGGATATAAACTGAGTGAAAGCGCCTGTAAAGGGCGCTTTTTAATTAGGAATTAGGAAATAGGAATTAGGAAATATGGTAAATGCTCCGCATTTTTGATTTTTATTAACTACAGATTAACGTAACGCTATATACTCTAAATAACAGGTGATTAATTAATAAATACAAAATCTGTGCATTTTCAGAGTATGCAGCATTATCGTTAGTTGTCACTTCTATAAATCAAAACGCGAACACGCGTTTCCCACAATTCCTAATTCCTAATTTCTCATTCCTGATTCACTTAAGCCAACTTCTTTCAGCGTTTTATACAACAAACGAGGCTAACTTTTGCCATATTTGTCATGTTGTAAAAAGGCGCGGTTTGTGGTATTATGATTATAACTGTATAATACAGAAGATACGCGAAAGGATGTATCAGCATGATAGTAAAAGACATTATAGACATTTTAGACGGTGAGATAATCTGTGAGGGCGACCTCAACACCGAGATCAAGACAGCCTGCGGCTCGGATATGATGAGCGATGTACTTGCCTTTGTAAAGGATCAGAGCGTTCTGCTGACAGGTCTCGTCAATCCTCAGGTGGTTCGTACAGCCGAGATGATGGACATGGCGTGCATAGTATTCGTGCGCGGCAAAATGCCCGATCAGGGTATCATCGACCTCGCCGAGAGCCGTGATATAACCCTCATCAAGACACGCTACAGGATGTTCACCGCCTGCGGCAAGCTGTACTCTAACGGTCTGTCGGGAGGTACCGCCGTATGAGCAATATACATCTTCACTACGACGTATCGGGCGAGGACTTCACCCGCGCGGGCGAGGCTTCGGGCTCGGTCAAAAAGCGTCTCAAGGCGCTGGGCTACAACTCCGACGCCATTAGGCGCGTAGCCATAGCTATGTACGAGGCTGAGATAAACATGGTCATCCACGCCGACGGCGGCTTTGTAGACGTAAACATCTACCCCGACCATGTGGACGTACTGCTCTCGGACCACGGCCCCGGCATCCCCGATGTCGAAAAGGCTATGCAGGCGGGCTTTTCTACCGCTCCCGACAACGTGCGCAATCTCGGCTTCGGCGCGGGCATGGGTCTGCCCAACATCAAAAAGTACACCGACGATATGCGCATCGAGACAGTCATCGGCAAGGGCACAGACCTGTATCTGACGGTAAAGGTAAACGAAGCGTAAACGCTTTTTGAATTAGGAATTTGGAATGAGGAATTGACGGCGGGACACCCGCACCCGAATTATATGTCATTGATTAAGAGTAAAATATTCCGGGTAAGCCGCTTTCATTTCAATTATTTCATTTATAAATCAAAAACGCGCAGCGTTCCATTAATTACTAATTCCTAACTCCTAATTCCTAATTACAACAACTACATTTGCTTTACACCAAAAGGTAATACTTATGAACAAATACTTCCACTCAGTTGAGCTGAATGCCGATCTGTGCTGCGGCTGTACCAACTGCCTCAAGCGATGCCCTACAGAGGCGATCCGCATACGAGGCGGCAAGGCGCACATCCTCTCGGAGAGGTGCATAGACTGCGGCGAGTGCATACGCATCTGCCCTCATCACGCTAAGCACGCCCGATCAAATCAGCTCGAAGAGATAAACAATTACAAAATAAAAATAGCTATCCCCGCCCCGGCTCTGTTCGGTCAGTTCAACAACCTCAACGACATCGACATAGTCCTGACGGGGCTGAGAGCCCTGGGCTTTGACGTAGTATACGAGGTCAGCCGCGGCGCCGAGCTGGTGAGCGAGGCTACCCGCAGGATGATAGCCGAGGGCAAGCTGAACAAGCCGATAATCAGCTCGGCGTGTCCCGCCGTGGTAAGGCTGATAAAGATACGCTTTCCGGAGCTTTGCGGCAACGTCATGCCTCTGCTCGCTCCCATGGAGGTAGCGGCGCGTATGGCTCGCAGGGAGGTCATAGACATGACCGGCGTAGACGACAGCGAGATAGGTGTGTTCTTCATCACCCCGTGTCCCGCCAAGGTGACCGAGATCAACGCTCCCAACTCTACCGAAAAGAGCGCCGTATCGGGCGCGATCGCGATATCGCAGATCTACCCCGCTCTCACCTCCAAGATGGATAAGCTCAAGGTCATCGAGCCTATAGCTAAGTCGGGTCTTTTAGGCGTTGGCTGGGCGACATCGGGCGGCGAGTCCGCCGCGATGCTTGGCGAAAAATATCTCGCAGCCGACGGCATAGAGAACGTGATCCGCGTGCTTGAGGAGCTTGAGGACGACCATATCCGCGACGTGGACTTCATCGAGCTGAACGCCTGCTCGGGCGGCTGTGTAGGCGGCGTGCTGGCTATCGAGAACCCCTATGTGGCTCAGGCGCGCATACAGAATCTGCGTAAATATATGCCCGTATCGCTCAATCATCTCAAGGACGGCGACGTCGAGCGGATGATGTGGGAGAACGAGCTTGAGTTCAACGCCGAGAGCTTCAGACTGTCTGAGGACATCATCGAGGCGATGGATATGATGGAGAAGATGGAAGAGATCTGCAAGACACTGCCGGGGCTGGACTGCGGCTCCTGCGGCGCTCCCACCTGCCGCGCCCTCGCCGAGGATATCGTCAAGGGCAACGCCAAGGAGACGGACTGCATCCATAAGCTGAAGGCTAAGATACAATCGGTCTATGACCAGTTAGGCACACTATGAGCGATGTAAAACTGACTGACCGCGAGCAGGAGTATCTCGACTGCGAGACGCCTATGCTCAGCACAGGCAAGGCAGCGGCAAGAGTCGGAATGGGCGTTTTTGCCTCGATACTGCAGTCGGCTTTCATGCCGGGCAACTCTTACGGAAAAGCCGACCGCGGACTGATGCGCACCGTTCGCGAGATAAGGTATACCAAATACAAAAAAGCGGTATTGCGCAAGCGCGACGGCAATCCTGCCAAAAATGACGCCAATATCTTAGCTAAGCTGAACAAAAACGACTTCATCCTCGCCGAGGACACCTACGATGCCGACGAGTATACCAAGAAGCTGTATGAGGAATACATGAAGAAGCACGGCAATAAGTGAGGAGTTTAGACTTTTCGGATACCCGTTGGTTCCGATTACCGGATACCGGATACCGGATACCGGATACCGATTACCGGTTAATATATTACAAAACGCGTCAGCGTTTCCCTTAATTCCTCATTCCTATTTCCTAATTCCTAATTACTTCGGAGGACAAAATGACCGTAAAAGAACTTATCGAAAAACTGGATCTTAAAATTCTTGTTGAGGACGATCTCGACAGAGAGGTGAAGGACTGCTATATCGGCGATCTGCTGAGCTGGGTCATGGGCAGAGCGCCCGCCGACAGCGCGTGGCTGACAGTCATGGGCAACATCAACAGCATAGCCGTGGCGACATTAGCCGACGTAAGCTGCATCATCCTGGTAGAGAACGCCGCTCTGGATGACAACGCGCGTCAGAAAGCCGAGATGCACGGCGTGAACATCCTGACCACCGAAGACAACAGCTACAAGCTCGCCGTAGGTATCAGCGAACTGATCTGATATGCCTGAATTCTACTACGATCTGCATATGCACTCATGCCTCTCGCCCTGCGGCGATATGGACATGACGCCTAATAACCTCGTCAATATGGCTAAGCTGCTCGGACTTGACGTGATAGCCCTCACCGACCACAACACCTCGCTCAACTGTGAGGCGGCGATCAAGGTCGGCGAGCAGGTCGGTCTGCTCGTGATACCGGGCATGGAGCTGACCACAGCAGAGGATATCCACGCGGTCTGCCTCTTCCCCGATCTCGATAAGGCGCTTGCTTTTTCGAGCTATGTTGACGAGCACCGCATAAAGGTGCGCAACAAGGCTGAGATATACGGCAGACAGGTGATAATGAACGAGAACGACGAAGAGATCGGAGAGATCGAACATCTGCTGCTGCCCGCGAGCTTCATCGGAATAAGCGAGGCGTACCGTAAGGCGAGGGAGTTCGGCGGTATCTGCTACCCCGCGCACATCGACCGCGACTCGCTCTCGATACTCTCTGTGCTCGGCGAGATAGACCCGTACTGCGGCTTTCGCACAGCGGAGCTCGCGGATATCACTAAGCTGCCCGAGCTGCGCAAGCAGCACCCCATCCTCGACTGCATGAACATCATCACCTGCTCCGACGCGCATTATCTCGAGAATATGCGCGACGCGGCAAATACCCTGCCCCTGCCCGAGCTGACAAGAGAGGCAGTAATAGAATATTTAGACACCGAGATATGACCGCTTTGCAGATGCAGGCGGTCTTATTTAATTAGGAATTAGGAATTAGGACTTAGGAATTGTTGGCGGGACACCCGCACCCGATTGTACGGAGAACGGTTACCGATTACCGGTGACTGGGGGTTGTTGAATAAAATGCGTCAACCCTCCGCCCTGTCGGGCACCTCCCTTAGGAAAGGGATGCTTAGCGTTTCCCATAATTCCTCATTCCTATTTCCTAATTCCTAATTGTATACGCTTTAACGCTTTAAAACTTGCAAAAGGTGAAGTTTTTTGCAGGATATTATTCTGATACAGAATTAAAAGACTATTGTCTTAAACTAATTCGGTCAAGGGGTCAAAATTGGGCAAACAGTTAGCCACAACTAACCAAAAAGCCTGTAAAAATCTATGTTTTTTACCGCTTTTTGCACGAAAAATTTGCGTTAATTTATAGACAATTCAACCTCTTTGTGTTATATTATATGTGTATGTATAGAGTGTGAATTTGCAGGACGGCAAATCACGCGAGTGAATTATCGCTGAAATTCAACTTACATAATTTTTCTATTAAGGAGGAATTAAAATGCTTAAGAAAATCAGCAGTCTGCCTTTTAACGGAACTCCCGAGCAGGAAGCTCAGCTCAAGGAAGTTATCGCCAAGCACAGGGATGATCCCGGCGCGGTAATGCCCGTACTGCAGGAGGCGCAGGATATCTACGGATATCTGCCGATCGAGGTTCAGACTATGATCGCGGAGGGTCTGGATGTGCCCGTAGACGAGGTATACGGAGTAGCCACCTTCTACAGCCAGTTTGCCCTGTCACCCAAGGGCAAGTACAACATCAGCGTTTGTTTAGGTACAGCCTGCTATGTAAAGGGCTCGGGCGACGTACTCAACCGTCTGTCGAGTGAGCTCGGCATCGAGGCTGAGGAGTGCACCGCCGACGGCGAGTTCTCTCTGACTGCCTGCCGCTGCATCGGCGCCTGCGGTCTGGCTCCCGTCATCACCGTCAACGACGACGTTTACGGCAGACTGGTAGCTGACGACGTACCCTCTATCCTCGCTAAGTATAAGGAAGCATAATGAGGGAGCTGAGTCTCAACGTTATGGACGTAGCTCAGAACTCGGTGAGAGCCGAGGCTGATCTTGTACGCATAACCGTTGAGGAAAGCGACAAAGAAGACCGTCTGACCATTGTGATAGCCGATAACGGCTGCGGCATGACCGAGGATCAGGTCAGGCAGGTCATAGATCCGTTCTTCACCACGCGCACCACGCGCAAGGTCGGGCTGGGAGTACCGCTGTTCAAGCTCAGCGCTGAGCAGACGGGAGGCAGCTTTGATATACAGAGCAAGGTAGGCGAAGGTACTACCACCACAGCCTCGTATGTCAAGAGCCATGTGGATATGACACCCTTAGGGGACATCAACTCCACCGTAAAGATACTGATACAGTGCAACCCGCAGATAGACTTTATCTTTACGCACAGCGCCGACAAGGGGAGCTTCACCCTCGATACGAGAGAGCTCAGAGAGGTGCTCGGCGACGTGAGCCTCGACAACCCGGACGTGCTCGAATGGATCGGACAATATCTTGAAGAAAATACCCAAAACATATATGGAGGTGCAGAAAATTGAAATCTTTAGCTGAGTTAAAGGCGATCAGAGACAGAGCGCAGGCTGAGATCAACATGAGAAAAGAGAACCCCAATGCCGCGAGAGTGCTCGTCGGTATGGCTACCTGCGGTATCGCGGCGGGCGCGCGTCCCGTTCTCAACGCCTTTGTAGAAGAGATCGCTAAGCGCGGTCTCAAGGACGTCACAGTCACACAGACAGGCTGCATCGGCATTTGCCAGTATGAGCCTGTAGTAGAGATCGAGATCCCCGGCGAGGACAAGGTCACTTACGTCAAGATGACTCCCGAAAAGGCGGTCAAGGTTGTAAACGACCACCTCGTAAATCATAACGTAGTTTCCGAGTATACTATCGGAACAGCCACAAGATAAGGAGGACTATATGTATCGTTCTAACGTGCTTGTTTGCGGCGGTACCGGCTGTACCTCCTCAAACAGCTTAAAGATAGCTGAAAAGCTCAAAGAAGAGCTTGCCCTTAAGGGTCTTGATAAGGAAGTCAACGTCATCACCACTGGCTGCTTCGGTCTGTGCGCCTTAGGCCCGATCATGGTAGTATACCCCGAGGGCTCCTTCTACTCGATGGTCAAGATCGAGGACGTGCCCGAGATCGTTGAGGAGCATCTCAACAAGGGTCGTATCGTTACCCGTCTCTTATATCAGGAGACAGTACAGGACGACACCATCAAGTCCCTTAACAAGACCGCCTTCTATGAGAAGCAGAAGCGTGTAGCTCTGCGCAACTGCGGCGTCATCGACCCCGAGAAGATCGACGACTACATCGCTCAGGACGGCTATGCCGCTCTCGGTAAGGCTCTGACAGAGATGACCCCCGACGAGGTCATCCAGACCATGCTCGACTCAGGTCTGAGAGGCAGAGGCGGCGCGGGCTTCCCCACTGGTCTTAAGTGGAAATTCGCCCGCGGCAACGACGCCGACCAGAAGTATGTTTGCTGTAACGCCGACGAGGGCGACCCCGGCGCGTTCATGGACCGTTCGGTACTCGAGGGCGACCCCCACGTTGTACTCGAGGCTATGGCTATCGCGGGCTACGCTATCGGCGCGAGCCAGGGCTACATATATGTAAGAGCTGAGTATCCTATCGCCGTTAAGCGTCTGCAGATCGCTATCGACCAGGCTCATGAGTACGGCCTGCTCGGTAAGGATATCTTCGGCACAGGCTTTGACTTTGACATCAAGATCCGTCTCGGCGCGGGCGCTTTCGTCTGCGGTGAGGAGACAGCTCTGATGACGTCTATCGAGGGCAAGCGCGGCGAGCCTCGTCCCCGTCCCCCGTTCCCCGCTGTCAAGGGTCTGTACAGGAAGCCCACTACACTCAACAACGTTGAGACCTACGCCAACATCCCCCAGATCATCTTAAAGGGCGCCGACTGGTTTGCCTCTATGGGCACAGAGAAGTCTAAGGGCACCAAGGTATTCGCCTTAGGCGGCAAGATCAACCACACAGGTCTGGTCGAGGTACCCATGGGCACCACCCTGCGCACCATCATCGAAGAGATCGGCGGCGGCATCCCCGGCGGCAAGAAGTTCAAGGCAGCTCAGACAGGCGGCCCCTCCGGCGGCTGTATCCCCGCTGAGCACCTCGATATAGAGATAGACTACGATAACCTGCTCGCTATCGGCTCCATGATGGGCTCAGGCGGACTTATCGTAATGGACGAGACCGACTGTATGGTAGACATAGCCAAGTTCTTCCTCGAGTTCACCGTCGATGAGAGCTGCGGTAAGTGTACTCCCTGCCGTATCGGTACCAAGAGACTTCTCGAGATGCTCGAGAAGATCACCAAGGGTCAAGGCACTCCCGAACTGCTCGACGAGATGGAGTCCCTGTGCCACTACATCAAGAACAACTCACTCTGCGGTCTCGGTCAGACCGCTCCCAACCCCGTACTCTCTACCCTGCACTTCTTCCGTGACGAGTATATGGCTCACGTTATCGACAAGAAGTGTCCCGCCGGCGTATGTAAGGATCTGCTCGAGTACAAGATCGTTAAGGACAGCTGCATGGGCTGCTCACTGTGCTCGCGCAAGTGCCCCGTAGGCGCTATCTCCGTAACGGATTACATCCCCGAGGGCAAGAAGAGACCCGCGTTCAAGATCGACTCTTCCAAGTGTATCAAGTGCGGCGCCTGCATGGATAGCTGTAAGTTCAAGGCTATCATCAAGGAATAAGGGAAAGGAGTACGAAACATGGAAATGCTTAATATCAAAATCAACGGCAAAGACTATACCGTTGAAAAGAATACTACTATTCTTGAAGCGTGCCACAAGTTCGGTATCAAGATCCCGACCCTGTGCTACCTGAAGGACATCAACGAGATCGGCGCCTGCCGTATGTGTCTGTGCGAGGTCAAGGGCGCTCGCTCACTCGTAGCCGCCTGCGTATATCCCATCGACAGAGACGGCACCGAGATCTTCACCAATACTCCCGAGATCAGACAGAACCGCAAGACTACTCTTGAGCTTCTGCTCTCGAATCACGACAAAAAGTGCCTCTCCTGCCCCCGCTCCGACAACTGCGAGCTGCAGACTCTCTGCCTCGAGTACGGCGTAGACGAGCAGAAGTTCGCGGGCGCTGAGACCCACTATGACGAGGATGTCTCCACACTGCACCTCGTACGCAACAACAACAAGTGTATCCTCTGCCGCCGCTGCGTAGCAGCCTGCAAAGAGCAGTATGTAGGCGTCATCGGCGCTGTAAACAGAGGATTTGACACAGCTATCGCCTGCGCCTTCAACAAGGATCTCGCCGACGTAAGCTGCGTGAGCTGCGGTCAGTGTACCGTAGTCTGCCCCACCGGCGCTCTGGTAGAGAAGGACAACACCGCCGAGGTCTTCAAGGCTCTTGCCGATCCGACCAAGCACGTTGTAGTACACACAGCTCCTTCTATCCGCGCTACCTTAGGCGAGTGCTTCGGTATGCCTATCGGCACCGTAGTCACCGGCAAGATGGTATCCGCGCTCAAGATGCTGGGCTTCGATAAGGTATTCGATACCAACTTCGGCGCTGACCTCACCATCATGGAGGAGGGCACCGAGTTCATCCAGAGAGTCAAGAACGGCGGCGTACTGCCGATGATCACCTCCTGCTCACCCGGCTGGGTCAAGTTCTGTGAGCATTATTATCCCGACCTCATCCCCCATCTCTCCACCTGTAAATCTCCGCAGCAGATGCAGGGCGCTATGATCAAGAGCTACTACGCCGAGAAGGCAGGCATCGATCCTCACGATATCGTGGTCGTATCGGTAATGCCCTGCGTAGCCAAGAAGTTTGAGATCAAGCGTGACGATCAGGGTCGCGACGGTATGCAGGACAACGATATCTCCATCAGCACCCGTGAGCTTGCCAAGATGATCAAGACAGCAGGTATACAGTTCACCGATCTGCCCGACGACAACTTTGATCCGATCATGGGCATCGGTACCGGCGCCGGCACCATCTTCGGCGCTACAGGCGGCGTTATGGAGGCTGCTCTGCGTACGGTAGCCGATGTGCTGACAGGCGAGGACCTCAAGCAGATCGACTACAACGAGGTAAGAGGCACCGACGGCATCAAGGAGGCTACCTATGACGTAGCCGGCATGAACGTTAAGGTAGCTGTAGCCAGCGGTCTTAAGAACGCGGCTGTCATCCTCGACAAGATCAGAGCAGGCAAAGCTGACTATCAGTTCGTAGAGATCATGTGCTGCCCCGGCGGCTGTGTAAACGGCGGCGGTCAGCCCATCCAGCCCGGTCATGTACGCAACTTCGTAGACCTCAAGGCTCTCAGAGCAAAGGCTCTGTATCAGGACGATCTCGATCTGCCCTACAGAAAGAGCCATGACAACCCCGAGATCAAGGCTATCTACGACGAGTACCTCGGCGAGCCCGGTTCACACATCGCTCACGAGCTGCTCCACACCTCTTATGTAAAGAGAAAGAAATATTGATATAAAGTCGATATAATAAAAGGCGTGCTTTTTACGGCACGCCTTTTGTTAGTTAGGAATTAGGAGTTAGGAATGAGGAGTTGGTAGTTGGTAGTTAGTGGTTAGCGGTTAGTCAGAGAACAGAGAACGTAGAGCAGAATCGAAAAAAGCCTTCCCCTCGGGTTTGTTCAAGCGTCGGAGCGAAATTAAGAGCCTTCCCCTCGGGTTTGTTCAAGCGTCGGAGCGAAATTAAGAGCCTTCCCCTCGGGGGGAAGGTGCTGAACGGACACGAAGTGTCGCGTGAAGCGGATGAGGGGACAGCCCTTCCGCTATATCAATAACTCAGTGAGGCTCACGCATCAAATTTATAATCGGTAACGCTTGTCTGCCTCCGAGTTCGGATACTGACCGAAACGTAAGCCCCTCATCCGACTCGGCACAGCCGAGCCACCTTCCCCCCGAGGGGAAGGCTCTTAGACGTTCTGTTTCAACTTTAGCGCAACCCCGAGGGGAAGGCTCTTATGCGCCCGTTCTTTTTTATATATTATAAATCAAAACGCGGACACGCGTTTCCCATAATTCCTAATTCCTAACTCCTAACTCCTAACTACCAATTGCCAACCACCAACCGCCAACTACTCACATAATCAACAAATCATAATCCTGCTGCTCGTCGGTGTACTCATAGTCGGGCTTTATCTCGGGCTGCTGTGACCACGGGTTGCGTATCACGGCTCCGTTGGGTGCGATATTAGTACCGTCGGGCTGAGGGATATAGGCGCCGCCTCCCGGCACGCCGACGCCCTCATCGCGTCTCTCGCCGTCACCGGCAAGGTGTCTCGGGATATAGGGCTCTCCCCCGTCCTCAGACGGCGCCGATACTCCCGCGTCAGGCTCATCTATCGGCACGCCTGCTATGTTAGCTCCCGGCAGCTCCTTTGCTGTGTTATTATCCGATCTTTTGCGATCATCGTTCATATCATCATCTCCCGAAGATATTATCTCCCCAAAAATTATTTTTATTCGGTTGCATAAAAGTATGCAACTTTTTCTTTTATACCCTCATTTTTGAAAAGAAAAGGAGGAATGTACATGAAAAAGCCTAAGGCTGTGTATCTGTATCTTGACAACTTCAAGCATCTGAAAAAGATGTCTGCAGAGGATATCGGGCGGCTGATGATAGCTCTGATGGACTATGCCGAGGACGGCTCTCTGCCGGATTTCAGCGAGAACATGACTTTGGATGTACTGTTCGGGATGATGTCCGAGCAGATAGACCGTGACTTTGAGAAGTACGCTCAGACCTGCGAGACGCGCAGCAAGGCGGCTAAGACAGCGGCTCAGGCAAGGTGGCATAAGAATAAGGACAAATGCGAAACGCATACAAACGCACAAAACGGATGCGCAAGATGCCAAAAAGAAGATGATGAAGAATACGAAGAAGACCAAGAATATGAAAATGAATATGAATATGAAAAAGAGTACGATGAAGACGCGCTCAGCGCGGATCAAAGCCGAGCAAGCTCGGATGACGTCATTTCAGTCATTTCATATAATGCTTCGGACTCAGCAGACCTCACAGAAAACGAGCTGTATCAGCTTAACGACGTTGTAGCGTATCTTAATCTGTTCGCCGGGACTGATTATAAAACAGAGAACTTTTCTGCTAAGCAGCTTATCATAGACAGACTCAGAGAGGGACACAATAATTATGAGATGAAATTAGTTATAGAAAGAAAGTACTGCAAACTGCTTGAGATGGGCTTCGGCAGACACAATATCCCCTGCAATATGTTCGGCGCTTGCTTCGATAAATATCTGGCTCAGGCGTTCAAGGGCGAATGAGTCACTGTCGGATACGCCATGCAGGGTCACCTCCTGAGAGCCATACTCCCCCATCGCGCGGATAGACGCAAAAAAAGGAGCGGACAGATGTCCACTCCTCTTGTAAACGAGTTAAAATGATTATTTAACCTCGACCTCAGCGCCTGCCTCTTCGAGCTTAGCCTTGATAGAGTTAGCCTCATCCTCGGATACCTGCTCCTTGATGGGCTTGGGAGCGCCGTCAACCAGAGCCTTAGCCTCTTTCAGACCCAGACCGGTGATCTCACGAACAACCTTGATAACAGCGATCTTGCCGGCGCCCGGGCTCTTAAGGATAACGTCAAACTCAGTCTGAGCGGCAGCAGCGCCTGCGCCTGCGTCAACAGGACCTGCAACAGCTACAGCAGCAGCGGCGGAAACGCCGAACTCTTCCTCAACAGCGTGTACGAGGTCGGAGAGCTCGAGCACTGTGAGTGTCTTTAATTCTTCAATAATAGCAGTAATCTTCTCAGATGCCATTTTAATTTACCTCCAATTATAAAAGTAGTAGATTTTGTAATGATTACAGAGTGCTGCCGAAGGGCAACCCTCCGTCACGGACGTCGGACGCGTGCGTCTTTATCCGCGCACATAAAAGTATGCCGATAATTACTCAGCTGGGACGCGTGCGTCTTAACTCGCACACATCGAAGTTCGCCGATAATTACTCGGCGGGGACGCGTGCGTCTTTTTTCGCACACATCAAAGTCTGCCGATAAAATTATTCAGCAGGTGTTTCAGCGGGAGCCTCTGCAGGAGCCTCTTCAGCCGCGGGAGCAGCCTCTGCTAAGCAAGCCTCAACACCGCCCTTATCGACGATAGCCTGCATAGCGCGCGCGAACGAAGCGATGGGAGCCTGGAACGCGCCGAGAACGTTGGCAAGCAGCATATCTCTTGAGGGGAGCTTAGCGAGCTTATCAATAGTAGCTAAGTCTACGACCTCACCGTCGAGATAACCTGCCTTGATCTCAAATGTCTTGATCTTCTTTGCGTAGTCAGCCAGAATACGGGCAGCCGCAGCATAATCCTCATCGCTGGTAGCGACAGCGGTAGTACCCTCGAGGGTAGTCTGCAGACCTGTCAGCTCAGCCTCCTCACAGGCGCGTGACAGCAGTGTGTTCTTGACAACGCTGTACTTGACGCCTGCCTCACGAAGCTCCTTACGCATAGCTGTATCATCAGCAACGTTGATACCCTCGTAGCTTACGAGAACACCTGTAACAGAGTTCTTGAGACGGTCGGCGAGCTCGGCAACAACAGCCTTCTTCTGCTCTAAAACCTTAGCGCTTGGCAAATTATTCACCTCCGTAAATAAAAATATGATTTACGCGGTTCAAAAGCAACGAGTCGTTGCATCTCCGCCTTTTGCAATCGGTTTGATAAACCGAAACTACTGACGGCGGGATCTGAACGAATCATTTCCTGTAAGCAAAAGCCTCTCCCTTGCGAGGAGAGGCGGACATTACACATCAGTGCCCTTGGGCACACTGTAACGCTTACTCCTCGACAGGCGACATTTGTCATTATACCTAACGGAACCTGTTGTCTTTAGAACAGCGATATTTATATCAGCTCAGATGAGCGTGATAACTTCTTGTGCCTTCCCTTGTGAGGAAGGAGTCCCGCCGACTGAGGCGGTGACGGATTAGGCGGAAATGCTCCGCTTCATCTATTAACGGCATAAGGCAGAAACGCATCCACCTCATCCGCTTCACTTCGTTCAGCACCTTCCCCTCAAGGGGAAGGCTGTACCATTATACTCCGAACTTAGTCGGATTGATGCGGACTGACGGTCCCATGGTAGCTGTGACCGCGCAGCTCTTGATATACTGACCCTTAGCGGCGGCAGGCTTAGCCTTTACGATAGCGCCCATGAGAGTATCGAGGTTCTCCTGGAGCTTCTCTGTACCGAAGGATACCTTGCCGATCGGGCAGTGGATGATGTTGGTCTTGTCAAGACGGTACTCGATCTTACCTGCCTTAGCCTCTTTTACGGCACGGGCGATATCGGGTGTTACGGTACCTGCCTTGGGGTTAGGCATCAAGCCGCGGGGACCGAGGATATACCAGACCCATGCAGTCGGGTGTGGTGATGAGTACGTCGAAGTCCATCCAGTTCTCCTGCTGGATCTTCTGAGTCATGTCCTCAGCGCCTACATAGTCGGCGCCTGCCTCCTGAGCGAGCTTCTCGTTCTCGCCCTTGCAGATAGCGAGTACGCGAACATTCTTACCTGTACCGTTAGGCAGAACAACGGCGCCGCGGACCTGCTGGTCAGCGTGACGGGAGTCAACGCCTAACTTTACATGAAGCTCTACTGTCTCGTCAAACTTAGCTGTAGCTGTCTTTACGACGGTATCGAGAGCCTCGGTTGTATCATATAATTTGCTTCTGTCAACGAGCTTTGCAGCGTCGACATATTTCTTACCGTGTTTCATATTTGATCCTCCATAGTTAGGTGGTCAGCGGAAAACGATGTTATCCTCCCACCCGGATGTTATATTTATCAGTCTGTGACTTCGATACCCATCGAGCGGGCTGTACCCATGATCATGGATGTAGCGGTCTCGATATTGGCAGCGTTGAGGTCTTTCATCTTTGTCTCAGCGATCTGCTGACACTGTTCCTTAGTGATCTTGGCGACCTTCTTCTTATTGGGCTCGCCGGAGGCTTTGTCGATGTTGCAAGCCTTCTTGATCAGGACAGGCGCAGGCGGAGTCTTGGTGATAAATGTGAAAGAACGGTCTGCGTATACTGTGATCACGACGGGGATGATGAGTCCGATGTCGTTCTTTGTGCGCTCGTTGAACTCTTTAGTGAATGCAACGATGTTTACGCCGTGCTGACCCAGCGCGGGGCCTACAGGCGGAGCCGGAGTAGCTTTACCGGCAGGGATCTGTAACTTGATTAATCCTGTTACTTTCTGAGCCATTTTTTATTCCTCCTGAATTTCGTGGTAGATGGCGGAGCCCTGTTTATCAGGCTCCTCCCACAAGGGACCGGAGTCCCTCATATATAACAGCGATGCTGTTATTACCTGTTTTTAGTTTTCCCGTTGAGGGAAAGGATCTTAATCCTCTAATTTTTCAGCCTGATTGAGTTCAAGCTCTACAGGCGTCTCTCGTCCGAACATAGAGATCGTGACCTTGACATAGTTGTTTTCGGTATCAAGCTCGTCTACTATACCGATGAAGTCCTCCAGAGGACCGTCGATGATACGAACCTGATCGCCTACGTCGTAGCTAACCTCGACAACGCGGCTCTCAACGCCCATCTTATAAACCTCAGACTCGGTGAGCGGTACCGGCTTGGACGAAGGTCCGACAAAGCCCGTGCAGCCCCTTATGTTTCGTACGATGTACCATGTCTCGTCGGTATACACCATCTTGACAAATACATATCCGGGGAAGATCTTGCGCTCTACCTCTTTGGTAGTGCCGTCGTCCCTGATCTCGGTGACTATCTCGGTAGGCACCTTGACGTCGGGGATCATATCCTCGAGTCCGCGGTTCTCTACCGTAGTCTGCAGGGTGGACGCTACCTTATTCTCATAGCCTGAGTAGGTATGGATGACATACCACTTTGCTTCTTCAGCCATCAGCGTTCTCCTGACCAGATTAGTAAGTACCTGTGCTCATTACGAGATTCAACAGGGCGTACAGAGCTCTGTCGAGACCGTAGATAAACAGACCCGCAAGAATTATAACTGCCATAACTATAAAGAAGTTCTTGGTAGTGTTGGCGGGTGTAGGCCATGTGATCTTCTTGATCTCGCCTACGCAGGAGCGGAAAAACGATTTCATCCTGCTGAAAAAGCCGGGTTGTTTTTTGACTTCAGCCATTGTTCTTTCCTCCGCTTACTTTGTTTCCCTGTGGAGAGTGTGCTTCTTGCAGAATCTGCAATACTTGTTCATCTCTAACCTGTCGGGACTGTTCTTCTTGTTTTTCATTGTGTTGTAATTGCGCTGTTTGCATTCAGTGCAGGCCATTGTGATTTTTACTCTCATTATCGGCACCTCCCGTGTTTTTCGGAATAATTTAGCCTCCCTCAAAAGGACAGCCGCGGCGATCCAATGAAAAATCGCAGCGACCCAAAGGGAACTTGAATTTTAGGCACAAAAAACAAGCCCCTTTACGAGGTAATTAACAGTATATCACAATACCGTCAACTAGTCAAGGGCTTGCTCAGAAAAATTTATATTTATATATACAGCTAATTCTAATTAGGAGTTAGGAGTTAGGAGTTAGGAATTAGGAATTATCGGCGGGCTTTGCCCGCACCTATTTAATATAAAACGCGTCAGCGTTTCCCATAATTCCTCATTCCTCATTCCTCATTTCTAATTCCTGACTTGATCACTTCTGCATTCCCTCAAGGCGCTGAGCGATGGTCTGCTTTTTCTTCTTCTCTTTTTCGGGCTTTACGGTCTTGCCGCGATACTTCTTAGCGTAAGAGAAAGCCTTTTTGAGGTTATCGCTGAGGTGCTCCTCAATCTTAGCCTCGTCGGCTTCGGGTACGGAGTTGAGTATGACTATAGTGATGATCGAGCGCGTATCCACATCGCCGTTGGTATACTGGGCGCTGAGGATGTTGCCGAGCTTCTTCAGCTCGCCCGCCTTGCCGTTGTGTATGAGCTCGTTGACTCTGGGCACTATGCTCGCTCTGGCGAAGGTAACGCCTCTGAACGGATAGTAGCAGTCCTGCTCCTCGCGGATCTCGTCCTTGATATCGGGAAAGAGAGTGATGAAGCGCTTGGCCAAAAACAGCGGGTCGGCGTTGCCGTCTTCACTCTTCTTGGTCTTTTTAGCCTGCTTTATCTTTTTGACCGCGGAAGGAGCCGAGATAGCGTCGCAGAAGTCGTTGGCTATCGAAGAAGCCTCCTTGAGAGTGTCGTGATCGGGATCGAAGAGCCATGTGGCGAGAGTCTTCCAGTCGTTATCGGGGCCGTCGTCGGTCATGCCGCACTCACGCAGCAGCGTGTGCTGCTTGTCCTTATAGTAGATGACCGAGTACGCCATAGTCTCGGATGTGAACAGAGATACAAGCTCGTTATCATCGGTAGACTGGATCTTGACCTTAGCAAAGCCCTGGGGCTTTACCGCCTCTTCTACCTTGTCTGATATCAGATTAAAAGCCTCGTTAAGCATATTATCATTCCTTTGCGAATTCGTAATCACAGCTATTATACATTATAAAGGCGGATAATGCAAGCGTAAAGTTGATTTTTTAGCTATTGCAAGGAATGACGGTTTGTGGTAATATATATAATGTATATGTATGCACAATGATATAACTCAACAAAGAGGTATAGTTATGAACAACAGCGCTATCGGCGTCTTTGACTCGGGACTCGGCGGACTCACCGCCGTGCGCGAGATCGTAGAGATAATGCCGCACGAAAATATAGTATACTTCGGCGATACGGGCAGGGTGCCCTACGGCAGCAAGAGCCGCGAGACCATCAGCAAGTATGCCGGACAGGACGCGAGATTTCTTAAGAAGATGGGCGTAAAGCTGATAGTAGCCGCCTGCGGCACGGTCAGCTCGGTAGCTCCCGATCTCAGCGATGAGCTTGGTCTGCCCTACACGGGCGTGGTCTA
Organism: uncultured Ruminococcus sp.; assembly: GCA_902776975.1. GTDB lineage: Bacteria > Bacillota > Clostridia > Oscillospirales > Acutalibacteraceae > Ruminococcoides. The sequence goes on along the minus strand of CACYSI010000003.1, from coordinate 58,938 downwards.
CCCCACCTGCTTCACCGCCATGAACACCACCAAAAACGGCAAAATCGGAGTGATAGGCACCGCCGCCACCATAAACTCGCACAGCTACAAGCGCAGGATACAGGAGAAGCATCCCGAGTTTGAGGTATATGAGCACCACTGCCAGCTCTTTGTGTCATTTGTCGAGAACGGTCTTGTAGACCCCGACGACGAGCTGGTGCGCCTGATGGTTCAGCGATACATGGCGCCCCTGAAAGAGAGCGGCGTAGACACGCTGATACTGGGCTGCACGCACTTTCCCCTGCTCGCAGAGGCTATCGGCAGAGAGATGGGTCCGGGCGTGAAGCTGATCGACTCGGGCAAGGAGACGGCCATCTACACCAAGAAGATACTCACCCGGCAGGGTCTGCTCAACGACAGCTCCGACAAGGGCGAGGCGAGATTTTATGTCAGCGATACCCCCGCGGACTTTGAGAGATACGCGGGACTCTTCCTCAAAGACAGCCCCAGCAACCATGTAGAGCATATCAACATAGAGGAATACTGATGGACGACAGATACATGATAACCGTCACGGGCGCTCAGACCGTAGACGGCGAGAGAGATACCATAGAGGTCATAACAGCGGGCGATGTGACCGTAGAGGACGGGCTGATAACTATCCGCTACCCCGAGTACAGCCGTGAGAATCCCGCTCAAAAGACCGACACCACCGTCACCTACGACGGCAGGATACTGAGTATAGACCGCAAGGGCGAGACAGCCTCGCACCTGATCCTCGAGCAGGGAGTCAGACACGAGTGCCTGTACTCTACCCCGATGGGTCAGATGTTCATCGGCATCTTCACCGACATCATCAAAGCCGATGTAAACGAGAGCGGCGGCGAGATAAGCGCGGCGTATCAGCTCGACTTCAACCGCACCGCAGTCAGCTATAACGAGTTCTATATTTCTATAAAGAAAAAATAATTCAGTTTCATATAATGAAGAACAGACTGACATCCTTTTCACAAAATCTGAGAAAAGGCATGACAAAAGAAGAAAAGCATCTTTGGTATGATTTTCTGAAGAATCTGCCGATTACAGTCAACAGACAGAAAGTCATCGGTAATTACATAGCGGATTTTTACATATCATCGGCAAAAATAATCATAGAATTAGACGGATCTCAGCATTACACGGAAAAAGGAGAAAAAGACGACGCCGAACGCGATGATTATTTTCGCAGTATCGGTGTTAAAGTGCTTCGGTTTTCCAATCGACAGATACACGAAAACTTCAGCGGCGTATGCACAGAGATTCTCAGCGCCGTTGACAAAAGCTCATGATTTCGCGACCGAACAGCGTTGCCTCGTGTTATCTCCCGTCAGCGGCAAGTCAAAGACTATTCCCTCTGACTTACGCTAACGCCGGAGAGAGCGCAGATGAGCCTTCCCCTCGGGGGGAAGGTGTCGCCGCCGACTTAGACGGTGACGGATGAGGGGCTTACGCTTCGGTCAGCATCCGAACTCGGAGACAAACAAACGTTACCAACTATATATTTAAGGTGTGAGCCTCACTGAGTTGTCGATTTAGCAGATAGGTTGTCCCCTCATCCGACTCGGCAAAGCCGAGCCACCTTCCCCCCGAGGGGAAGGCTCTTATTAAGGGGAAGGCTCTTATTAAGGCGAAGCCTCTTATTAAGGCGAAGCCTCTTATTAAGGGGAGGGCTCTTCCGTAGGGGTAAATTAAAGTAAAAAATACACTTGAAAAGGAATAATAAATATGTCAAAGACTAACACAAAAGTAACCGAAAACCTGAGAAAAAAGATCGAGGCGGCGATCAAAGCCGCTATGGACAAGGGCGAGCTGCCCGAGGGTGATATCCCGAGCTTCGTCATCGAAGAGCCTGCCGACCGCAGTCACGGCGATATCGCAACCAACGCGGCTATGGCGGGCGCGAGGGTGTTCCGCATGGCGCCGGTCAAGGCAGCTCAGATCATAGTGGATCACATCGACCTCGATAATTCTCTCATAGAAAAATGTGAGATAGCCGGTCCGGGCTTCATCAACTTCTTCCTCGACAAAAAGTACTTCTCTGAGGTGCTGCGCGAGATCGAGCGCGACGGCGACAGCTACGGCTGCAGCGACTACGGTCAGGGAAAGAAAGTCATGGTCGAGTTTGTATCGGCAAACCCCACGGGCCCCATGCACCTCGGCAACGCCAGAGGCGGCGCGCTGGGCGACTGTCTCGCCGCTGTAATGCAAAAGGCGGGCTACCGGGTGTACCGCGAGTTCTATGTCAACGACGCGGGCAATCAGATCGAGAAGTTCGCGAACTCTCTCGAGGCCCGTTATATGCAGATATTTGATGAAAGCTTCGTTTTCCCCGAGGACGGATATCAAGGCGCCGATATCACCGAGCGCGCGCGGCAGTTTGCCGATATCAACGGCGATAAGTATGTAGCCGCCGACAGCGTTGAGCGCAAAAAGGCTCTGGTAGACTACGCCCTGCCGCTCAACATCCGCCGCATGCAGGACGACATGGCTAAGTACAGGATCAACTTCGACAACTGGTTCATGGAGAGCACCCTGCACGAGAGCGGCGAGGTAAAGGCTGTGGTCGACCTGCTGACCGCTAAGGGTCTGACATACGAGAAGGACGGCGCAGTCTGGTACAAGAACAAGGACGTATGCACCGAGATCCTGCTCGCTCAGGGCAAGACTCAGGATTATATTGACAAATTAGAATTAAAAGACGATGTTCTGATCCGCAACAACGGCAACCCGACCTACTTCGCGGCTGACATCGCGTATCATAAGAACAAATTTGACCGCGGCTTTGAAAAGCTGATAAACGTATGGGGAGCCGACCACCACGGCCATGTGATGCGTCTCAAGGGCGCTATGAACGCTGTCGGATATGACGGCGACAGTCTCGACATCCTGCTCATGCAGCTGGTCAAGCTCGTTCGCGACGGCAAGGTTGTGACCATGAGCAAGCGTACCGGCAAGGCGATACAGCTCCGCGACCTGCTCGACGAGGTGCCCGTAGACAGCGCGCGCTTCATCTTCAACACCAGAGAGGCCAACACCCAGATGGACTTTGACCTCGATCTCGCCATACAGCAGGACAACCAGAATCCCGTATACTATGTGCAGTACGCCCACGCGAGGATATGCTCTATCCTGCGCAATCTCGAGGCTGAGGGCGTCAAGGCACGCTCATGCACGGATGAGGAGCTGGCTATGCTCTCAGCTCCCGAAGAGACCGAGCTGATACATCTGCTCTCTTCATATGACAGCGAGATCATCGCCGCCGCCCGCGACTACGACCCCACCAAGGTGACCAAGTATGTCGCCAACGTCGCTACATACTTCCATCGCTTCTACAACGCCTGCCGCGTAAAATGCGACGACGAGGCTCTGATGCAGGCGCGACTGACACTCTGCAAAGCCACCAAGACAGTGATCAAAAACACCCTTGATATGTTCAACATCACCTGTCCCGAGAGAATGTAGATCAATCAGTAATGAGGAATTAGGAATGAGGAATTATCGGCGGGCTTAGCAGTGGCGCTTAGCCGATCACTTTATTCTCGGAGCGCTGTTGCATGGGAATTGTAAGCCAAATCAAAGATTTGGACAATTCCTCAGCCCGCACCCGGTCTTTTATAAATACGAATGCCGAAAAGCTCGTCATCTGCCGGTCCTTCTTCCAAACTCGCTGTAAAGAGTTCAAGCCGCTTCGGATATCCGAGGCGGCTTTTTATATGTATTATTATTCCGATACAGAATCAAACGAGATACTCATCTGCCCTATCCATAGCGCTGAGCAGGTCGTCGTCGCTGTCCTGCGGCTTGAACGTATAGCGCGTAGAGCAATCGGAGCTGCTCACATAACCGTAGCTTCGCGAATCCTCCGCGAGCTTGCTGTAAAAACGTGCGTCGTCAAACATAATGATCACCTCAAAGCCTTTCTTAAATATTGTATATCTTTGCTGTGATCTCAGTATATAACATTATATTGACCATAAACGGGACTTTGGCGGCGCGCCGCTTTACTTTTTTTATTTTTGGGATTATTTGTTTTTTATCGCTTGCTAAACCAAAAACGCCCCCGCAAGGGAGCGTTATGTATATCACTTTATTGTATAGCCCTTTGACTCGAGGTACCGGCTGATCTGCTCATCGTCATAGTACTCGAGATCATCGGCGCCGGCGAGGTACTCGTTGTGGTGTCTGACCTCATGCACGAGTATCCTGCGCAGTATCTCTCGGTACTGATCGAGAGTCTTGTTGCGGTATACGCGGACGATACTGCCGTAGTAGATCTTGATAGACCTGCCGAGATTATCGCGGATATACACGCCGAGTATGTAAAGGTCGTTGTTCTGCGCGTACCAGTGGTAGCGATAGCCGTCCTCGAGCACTATACCGCCGTTGAGCTCTCTGTACAGCTCTGTCGGCAGCGAGTCGGCTATCTCGTCAAGAATAGCGCCGCACTCTTCATACGTCATGGCTTAATCCAGAAAATCCTTGAGCTTCTTTGAGCGGGAGGGATGACGGAGCTTTCGAAGCGCCTTAGCCTCTATCTGACGGATACGCTCACGGGTGACGTTGAACTCCTTGCCTACCTCCTCAAGGGTACGGCTGCGTCCGTCCTCCAGACCGAAGCGCAGGCGCAGTACCTTCTCTTCTCTGGGGGTCAGGGTATCGAGCACCTCCATGAGCTGCTCGCGGAGCATGGTGTGTGAGGCGGCGTCCGCAGGAGCGGGGGCGTCGTCGTCGGGGATGAAGTCACCGAGGTGGCTGTCCTCCTCCTCGCCGATAGGAGTCTCGAGTGATACGGGCTCCTGGGCTACGCGCATGATCTCGCGCACCTTGTCTACGGGCATATTGAGCTCTTCGGCGATCTCGTCAGCCGAGGGCTCTCTGCCGTTTTGATGCAGCAGCTGAGAAGAAACCTTCTTGACCTTGTTGATAGTCTCTACCATATGCACGGGGATGCGTATGGTACGAGCCTGATCGGCTATAGCTCGCGTTATAGCCTGTCTGATCCACCATGTAGCGTAGGTAGAGAACTTGAAGCCCTTGGTGTAATCAAACTTTTCGACCGCCTTGATAAGACCGAGGTTGCCCTCCTGGATAAGGTCGAGAAAGTGCATACCTCTGCCGAGATAGCGCTTAGCGATACTTACGACCAGTCTCAGGTTGGCCTCGGAAAGGCGCTTTTTGGCGCTCTTGTCACCCTCGTTGATGCGTATGGCAAGCTCGACCTCCTCCTCGGGAGTGAGCAGCGGCACGCGTCCGATCTCTTTAAGATACACCTTGACGGGATCGTCGATAGAGATATTATCGGTGCTCTCTACCGATGTATGCTCGGTGCCGTCCTCGCTCTTTACGGTCTCGTCGATGTTGAGACCCTCCAGCGAGAGATCTTCCTCTACGTCTGTCTCCACGATCTCGATACCCGAGGACTCAAGCGAGTCATAGAGCTTTTCGAGCTGTTCGGGGTCGATGTCCATCTCGCCTATAGCGTCGAGGATATCCTTGTTGGTGATATTGCCCTTAGCCTTAGCGAGATCGGTCAACTCCTTGAGTAGGCTCTTCTTATCGGTTGCTGCTGACATAAGCATCATTCCTTTCAATCGTATATATGTGATTATTGTAAACTATAGTTATATCGGCTTAATGCCGCCGACGGCTACTGTCTTGAGTCCTTCAGCTTTGAGAACAGCGAGGCAAACTCGTCCTGAGTGCTGTTGCGTATCTCGCTGTCTGTGGGCTTGGACTTCTCTTCCTTTATTATACCGATGAACTCGTCCAGAGCCTGGACGGTATGCGGCATATCGGGATATGAGTTGGCAAGCCTGAATATCTTAGACCTCTCGTCCTCGCTGAAATCCGCCGATACAGAGATCAGAGGATCGGTGTTGTTGAGTATTTTATCCGAAAAATATATGTACAGCTTACGGTTGAAGTCCGTCAGAAAATCGTCGGGACTGAGCCGCTCGTGGATATATGTGAGCTTATCGGGGTTGTTGATGAGATAAGCGAGCAGATTCTCCTCAGCCGAAGCGGCACGCAGATTATCCGCGTGCTGGGGATTGACCCTGTCGTCGCGCGCCGAGATGTTCTTTTGTATCTGAGAGAACTCGGTCTTGCGGCGTTTATAGTTATTGCGGCGTATACCGCGCGAGATCTGCTCCATGATAGTAGGCTTGGCTACGTCGGTATCATCCGAGAGTCGCGACGCATATATATCGCGCTCCATGGGGTTGTCCAGCTCACAGATCAGCTTTACGGCGTCGTTAAGATAATCGAGCTTGCCCTGTGGGGTGTTGAAGTCGTACAGCGCCCTGAGCTTGAACAGTCTGAAATCCATATCGTTGCCGCTGTTATCCAGAACATTCTGAAATGCCGCGTGTCCCTTGTCTCCGTGGCGGCGTATGAACTCATCGGGATCCTTGCCGTCGGGTATGGCGATGACCTTGACGGTCAGCCCGACCCTGCGCAGGATATCTATGGCTCTCGCGGTCGCCTTCTGCCCCGCCTCGTCGGCGTCGTAGCAAAGGATGACCTCCTTGCAGTACCGCTTCATCAGAGACGCCTGCTCGGCAGTCAAAGCCGTACCCAAGGTAGCTACCGCGTTGGTAAAGCCCGCCTGGTTGAGCGAGATGACGTCCATATAGCCCTCGCACAGTATGAGCTGATCGGACTTGGAGTTCTTAGCGTTGTTGAGCGAAAACAGGTTTTGGCTCTTGTTGAATACAAGAGTATCCGAGGTGTTGAGGTACTTTGGCTTTTGATCGGTCATGATACGTCCGCCGAAGGCTATCACGTTGCCCCGTACGTCGATGATCGGGAACATCACGCGGTTATAAAACCTGTCGAGCACTCCCCTGCCTGACTTGGACTTGAACACCAGATTAGCGGCTGTCATCTCAGCCTCGGTAAAGCCCTTTGAGCGCAGATGATCGCCTAAGGCAAAGCGCTCATCGGGAGCAAATCCCAGCCCGAAATGCCTGATGGTACTGTCGGCAAGCCCTCTGCCCCGCAGATACCCTAAGCCGTCGGCGCCCTCCTTGGACATGAGCTTAGAGTAAAAGAAGCGCGCAGCCTCACGGTTAGCCTCATAAATGCGTGTCCTCAGCCTGCCCAGCGAATCGTCATAATCATCCTCGGGCATAGACATACCCGCCCTCTGAGCGAGGAACTTGACCGCTTCCATGTAGTCGAGGTTCTCGATCTTCATCACAAAGGTGATGATATCTCCGCCGACTCCGCAGCCGAAGCAATAAAAAGAGCCGTTCTCGGTATAAATGTTGAAGGAAGGTGTCTTCTCGCCGTGGAACGGACAAAGCCCGACGAGGTTTCTGCCTCTGCGCTTGAGCTGCATATAGGATGACGCAAGCTCGACGAGGTCGTTGCGGTATTTGATTTCACTCAAAAAATCATTCGATAATCTTGCCATATCTTCTCTCTTTCGATCCGCTCATACTCTTTAAGCCGAATAAAAGCTAAAAAGAGTATAAGATGATTTATTCACAAGCCTTACAATTATTATTTACGCCAAATCTCAAATTTACCCTTTATTTTTCATATTTTTATCAAAAAATTTTTTATCTGTCTCCAAAGCGGCGTATTTTCCCGAGGACTCTTCGCTGAGAGCCTTGTTGAACGCCTCGAGGTTGTCCTCAGGCAGATGGAAGGTGATATTTACATCGTCGGCGAAATCAGAGTCGTCGATACTGCCGTCAAAGCCCGCTACAAGCGAGGGTATCTTACCGTACATGGTATACGAGCATCTGAGCGTACACACCGAGCACATGACCATCTCGCGCTCCCGCGCCGCGTCGACAGCGAGCTTAGCCGCCGCCGAATACGCGCGCACCAAGCCGCCCGCGCCGAGCAGCACCCCGCCGAAGTAACGCGTGACCACCACTACGCAGTCGGTGATACCGCGCTTGCGGATAGCGTCCAGCACAGGTATGCCCGCGGTGCCCTGAGGCTCGTTGTCATCGCTGTAGCGCGACACGCCCTCGCCGCGGATGACATAGGCGTACACGTTATGTCTCGCGTCCCAGTGCTTGCTTTTTATTTCATTGATAAATGCTATCGCCTCATCCTGAGTAGATACGGGCTTACAGTAGCCGATGAAGCGCGAACGCTTTTCTGTAAGCTCGTCAAAGGCAAATCCTCTTACGGTTTTATAAGTGTCCATAGTCTGTATGATCACCCTAAGCAATTAATAAGGCGGTACCGATGTACCGCCTTAAGTTCGTCATTATTTCTCCATACCAAAGCGCTTTTTGAAACGGTCTACACGGCCGCCTGTATCAACAAGCTTCTGCTTACCGGTAAAGAAAGGATGGCACTTGGAGCAAATTTCAACACGGATATCCTTCTTTGTGGAACCTGTCTCTATAACGTTGCCGCAAGCGCAGGTAATAGTAGTAGGACCGTAGTTAGGATGGATCTTTTCCTGCATTTCGTTCACCTCTTTCATACATAGCCGTGGAATAACAGAATTTATTATACTATATCAATTTGCAAATTGCAAGCCTTTTTTATATTTTTTTCAAACAATACGCCGATATTCTGCCGAAACACAGAGATCATCCGAGCTTTTTCAGCATATAAGCCGAGTCGGTCTCCTCTACGCTGTAGCCCATACCCCTGAGCTGCGGCAGGATATAGTTCTTGTCCCAGCCGGAGCTCTTGGGCAGGTAAATATATTTCGGCGTCTTTTCGGGATTGAGTTTAAAGTAGCTCTTAAGCCTGTCGAATGAAGTATTGTTCTCGCCCGAAAGCCACGCCGAGTAAGTGCCGTAGGGGAACTTACCGTTGCCGACCGCGAGATACTGAACGGTGCTCGTGGTCATGAACAGGATATTGCCCGGCTCCTCTGTACTGTAAGGCTCTACGCTTTTGAGCAGCCATGTCTGATACGAGGCGCTGCCGGGTGACGCCTTGATGCCCTTAGCGGGACCGCTCGGTATCTGAGCGGTCAGCTCAGGCGGCTTGCTGTCGAGAAAGACCTCGGTAGCCTTAGAATACACCTCGAGTCCGAGCTGGAATACTACTGCCAATACAGCGAGTACGGCGGCTGTGCGTCTGGTCCAAACAGCGAAGCTCTGCTTATCCGCGCCTGCGCTGAGCTCGGATATGAGCTGAGCGAGGAACAGACAGCTCGCGACGTTGACCACCGTGAACGCCATTGAGATAACATTGAACACCTGATTAGAACCCATATGTATGCAGAAGGTATACAGGATGCCGGGCAGAAATACCGCCGCGTACAGCTCCCGATCCTTCTTTTCACACAGGATATAAGAGGTCAGACCGATAAAGAACAGCGGGAACATCAGCATATTGCCGAGGTCGGGTACAAGCAGGATGAGGGTGGCTATTGATACAGCCGCAGTAACAGCGAGATAGAACTGACGGTGCTGCATCCTCTTTTTGTCGAGGATAAGCACGAACAGCATGACATAATAAGCATAGGCTATATAAATGAATCCGTCGTGTATGGTCAAAGCCGGGATGAATATCGCCGCGAACATCCCCTTAGGTCTGTTCTCGCTCAACGCGTACGCCGCCAAGGCTATGGGTATGAGCGGAGCTATGAGCACCTTAGTACCGATACCGCCGTACATCTGCGGCTCTGTCAGCAGCAAGACGACGAGTATAGCCGAGTACATAGCGGTGACAGCCGTGAGTACAACAAAGATGAGCTCGACGACTCTGCGCTTGCCGTTCTTTAGGCTGCGCTCTATGAGCACGGCGACAAAGCACACGAGATAAACGATGAAGGGTATCCGCATCGGGGGCAGACCCTTTGGCGAAGCCTTGAGAAAGGCGTCAAAATTCGCGAAATTATTATTGTATGACATCAGCTTGTTCCACAGGCTCACGCTCTGATGCTCGGGATCGCTGAGCATATACGGTATGCTCTCAAAGAGCTTAGACAAGCTCATGCGTGTGAACAGGAAGATGATGAAAACTAACGACAGCGCAAATACGCCAATAGTCAGGAACAAAAAGCTCCTGCCGGAGAACATCTCGCTCATCACTATCCAATCATGCTCGCGCTTAGAGAACTTCTTGATAAGCGCACGGGCAAGCACACAGACGGCATAGATCGCGTATGCCGAGGCAAAATACGGACAGCACAGCACTGCTCCCGCGAGGCAGACGCCTGAGATAATCAGCTGAGCCTTTGAGCTGCGGTAGTTCGCCGTAGCGAGCAGTATGCCCGATAAAACGATAAGGTCGATGCCCATCGAGTTGTAGCACAGCTGCATGATGTTATAGGGCGCGAAGATGAACAGTAGCAAACACGCGGCTATGCTCAGTATACCCTTTTTATATACGCGGGTATAGATGACCACCGTGGTCGCGGCGTGGATGAAAACGTAGAATATCCTCGACGCGAGGATGATGCCCTCAGTGCCGAAGATATGTGTATATATCCATACGAAAGGCAGCTGTAGAAAGCCCGTCATAGCCGAAAGATGCCACTCGTCGGCAAAGGGCACGTCGCCCATAGAGTAACGGTGAGGTATCGTCAGATAGAACGACTCGTCAAGACTGGGACTGCCGTAAAAGGTCTTCCATATCGCGAATATCATACCGCCGAGCATAAGCGCGGCAAACAGGATATGCTGACGGCGGTATTCGTCCGAAAAGAACTCGCCGCGTTTTTTCAGGTTATCAGCTTTAGCTTTTACCATAGTTTTCACTCTCTGTATATATGATGAGGCTCACGTCGGAGCCTCTGTAATGACTGTTTATTAATGCGCTACTGAGCCGCGAGATAAGCCAGATACTCGTCAAAGTTCATGTCGAGCGCGCGCATCTTGTAGGCGTTTTCGACTCCGACAAAGCGGAACAAGTGGGAAGAATACGCGTAGCCGCCGACATTCTCCTTTTCGGGATATCGCAGGATGAAGCCGTAGTCCACACAGTTGCGCACGAGCCACGAGTAAGCGGGGGTCTCGGCGAAGGTGCCGTCAGTCCTGACGGTGAGATACACCAGAAGCCCCGTCTGCTGCTCGCTCTCCCCCGCCGGAGGCAGAGTGCGCTTGATCTTAGCCTCAGCCATGACGAGGCTCGATTCGTTCTTCTTGCGATAGTCCTTAACCGCTTTAGCGTATTTTTCTTTTTGTTCTTCAAAAGAAATATAGCCCTCTTGTACCAAGAACTCATAGCCATGCTCAGCGCCGTCAGATACGAGCTTTTCGAGCGGCTTCGCAGCCTCGGGCGCGATCTCTATGCCGCATGACTCGACTGTCTCGGGCTTTACATCCTCTTTAAGCGGCAGAGCGGAGTTGACCGCCCTGTAAAAAAGCGGATTCTGAGCGTAGTCGGCAGAGTCGCGGATCTCTCCGGGAGCTATGGGATCGTGGTCGCTGACGGTGCTCTGATAAAACTTGTAGCCGAAGAAGATACCTACAACCAAAACCGCGAGCATGATAAGCGGGAGGATGAACAGCAGAGCTCGCTGAGTCTCCGCCTTGTTCTCCTCACGCTTCTTTTGCTCTTCAAAAGCGCCTCGCTCGATTTTCTTAGGTTTAAGGTTTCTGAGATTTCTGCTCAATTATACAACCACCAATTACCCGCAGTAGCTCTCAGCCGATCAGCGTTCGCACTATAGATGCTCCGCTTCTCGGGAGAGCCTTGCATGGGTGCTGTTTGCCAAATCGAAGATTTGGACAGCACCTCAAACCACCAACTACTAACTACCCGCAGTAGCTCTCAGCCGATCAGCGTTCGCATTATAGGCGATCCGCTTCTCGGGAGAGCCTTGCATGGGTGCTGTATGCCAAATCGAAGATTTGGACAGCACCTCAAACTACTAACTACCAACTACTTAATAGCCTTAGTATCTATCTCTTCTTTCATCATAGCCATGAAGTCCTCAAGCGACATCGAGCCGAGGTCGCCGTCCTTGCGGTGGCGGATAGATACGGTGTTGTTCTCGATATCCTTGTCGCCGATGACTACCATGTAAGGTATCTTCTGCAGCTGAGCCTCACGGATCTTGTAGCCGATCTTCTCGCTTCTGTCGTCTACCTCTACGCGCATACCCATCTCGTCAAGAGCCTTCTTGATCTCATAGATGCGGTCAAGATGGCGGTCGGCGATCGGCAGCAGCTTGACCTGTACGGGAGCGAGCCACAGCGGGAACGCGCCTGCGTACTTCTCTATAAGCAGAGCAAGAGTACGCTCGTAGCAGCCGATAGATGTGCGGTGGATGATGAAGGGGTGCTTCTTGACGCCGTCACGGTCGACATACTCCATGCCGAACTTCTCGGCGATCATCGGGTCTATCTGGATGGTAATGAGGGTATCCTCCTTACCGAATACGTTTTTGATCTGGATATCGAGTTTGGGGCCGTAGAACGCGGCCTCGCCGATACCGATCTTGTAGTTTATGCCGAGGTCATCGAGGATCTTGCCCATCATGCCCTGAACGTTGTCCCACTCTTCCTCTGTGCCGATATACTTTTCGCGGTCATTGGGGTCCCACTGAGAGAAGCGGTAGCTTACATCCTCATACAGACCCAAGGTCTTGAGGCAATAGATAGCGAGGTTGAGACAGTGAGCGAACTCGCCCTCGAGCTGCTCGGGAGTACACATCAGATGTCCCTCGGATATAGTGAACTGACGCACACGGATGAGTCCGTGCATCTCGCCCGACGCCTCGTTACGGAACAGAGTAGAGGTCTCGTTAAGGCGCATAGGCAGGTCGCGGTAGCTTCTGCCGCGGTTGAGGAATACCTGATACTGGAACGGACAGGTCATGGGACGCAGAGCGTAGACCTCGTCGTCGTTATCGGGATCGCCGAGGATGAACATACCGTCCTGATAATGATCCCAGTGTCCGCTGATCTTGTACAGATCGGACTTAGCCATAAAGGGGGTCTTGGTGAGCTGCCAGCCGTTCTTCTGCTCCAGATCCTCAACAAAGCGCTGTAAAAGCTGGATAACACGAGCGCCCTTAGGCAGCAGGATCGGCAGGCCCTGACCGATATAATCGACCGTGGTGAACAGCTCGAGCTCTCTGCCGAGCTTGTTGTGGTCGCGCTTTAACGCCTCTTCACGGTTTGTGATATACTCTTCAAGCATAGACGCCTTGGGGAAGGATATACCGTATACGCGGCAGAGCTGGTGATTCTTGGAGTCGCCGCGCCAGTAAGCGCCGGTGCAGTTAGTGAGCTTAAACGCCTTTACGGGGGCTACGCTCATGAGGTGAGGACCCGCGCAGAGGTCTGTGAACTCAGCCTGCTTATAAAAGCTGATGGGCTCGCCCTTGTCGGCATGCTCGCGCGCAAGCTCTACCTTGTACGGCTCGCCGAGCTCCTCAAGATAGTCGAGAGCGTCCTGCGGAGCCTTTTCAAAGCGGCTGATCTCGATGCCCGACTTGACGATCTTCTTCATCTCGGCTTCGATCTTAGCGATATCATCGGCGTCAAAAGCCTTTTCGACGTCAAAGTCATAATAGAAACCCTGATCGATAGACGGACCTATAGCCAGCTTAGCCTCGGGATAAAGACGCTTGACAGCCTGAGCGAGTATATGTGAGGTGGTGTGCCAGAACGCCTGCTTGCCCTCGTCATCGTCGAAGGTGAGCAGCTCGACCTTGCAGTCGGATGTAAGCTCAGTACGAAGGTCGCATACCTTGCCGTCGATCATGGCGGCGCAAACGTTCTTGTACAGTCCCATTGAAATTGACTTAGCGATCTCGGCGGGAGTGATGTTCTCTTCAAACTGCTGAACGACTCCGCCCTTTAACTCTACATTGATCATAAATATCTCTCCTTTGATTGTAGTTGACCGTTATACTGTATGGGAGGGGCTTGCTCCTCCCGCTGAATTCCGACAACTAATAAATAAAAGCCCTGATAATTCCGAAAAGGAAAAATCAGGGCGTTATAAACGCGGTTCCACCTGCTTCGTTACAGCCTGAGCCGTAACCTCATCAGCCTTAACGCGGCGCACGTCGCTCCATTTCCTGAGCGAGACATACCTAAGGGTATGAGGGGCGGTATCCCGATGAGCGCGTGCCGTCTCACACCGACCGACGGCTCTCTTGAACGCGCGGACAACGGACATTGTCCCCTGTTCGATATCAGATTCTTTAAGCAGACAATGATTAATTGAGTGCGTAAATCGCGTGCTCAGCCGTCAGGCGTGAATTAATCAGTGGCTACTTATCTAATATAACACTTGAATTTACTAATGTCAAGATTAATTTATCTCTGCGATACTGAGCTGCACGTCAGCCGCGTCGATGATATCTATAGCTCCGTTGAAGTCGAAATCGGACGCCGCCGCCTGCGCTCCGTTATACGCGATGATACCGGCAGCGTAACACTGAATGGCGGTAGCGTCGAGCACGCTGAGCTCGCCGTCGCTGTCAGCGTCGCCTATGATATGGTTCATCTCATTTGATAGCAGAGAGCTGAACGCCGCCGAACCGACAGGACAGGTCACTACGACCTTATCACAGCCGTCCAGAGCGTCCGTGCTTACCTGAGACGCAGTCGAGGGGATTGATATGCCCTCTATAGAGCTGCATCCGGCGAACGCGCCGTCATACAGAGCGGTCACGCCGTTTGAGAGCAGAGCGTAGCGCATAGACTTACAATCTTTGAAAGCGTTGTCGGAGACCGTAAGATCAGCACCGAGCAGTCTGACGTCGGAAAGTCCCGCGCCGCTGAAGGCGTACTGACCTATATAGCCGAGTGTGGTCGGCGTAGTGAGCGAAGACAGCTTCTTGCAGCCTCTGAAGGCGCAGTCGCCTATGATCACCTGACCGTCGGAGAAGTCAACAGCCTTAAGTCCTACACAATCGGCAAAGGCGTACGGGTCGATCGAATACACAGACGAGGGTATGCTTACCGAAGCGAGCTTGGATGAACGGAAAGCAAACGGCGCTATCCTGCGTACTCCTTCGGGTACCTGCACTTGAGTCTCGGCGCCCATATATCTGACCAGAATACCGTCGCCGAGCACAGCGAAATCACCCATAGACGAGATGAACGGAGTGCCGTCGAAGGCATAGGCTCCTATATATGACACCGATGACGGCAGATCAACGCTGACAAGCCCGCCGCAGTCATAGAACGCGCCCGCGCCTACGCTGACGAGCTCAGAGCTACATCTGATCATCTTCAAGTCAGAATATCTGTAAAAGGCATACGGCGCAATGCTGAGGCAGGATGACGGCAGAGTGATGTAGATCGAGTCGCCGTTATACCAAAGCAGAGTCTTGCCGAGCATCAAAAACTCGTCCGTTGACTCTTCAAAATACGGAGTGCCGTTAAAGGCAAAAACGCCCGAGTCGGTTATATTGGCGCCGCCCTTGACTGTTTTGAGCTTAGAACATCCGTAAAAAGCCTTGTCCCCTATCGAATCCACGGATGAAGGTACGGTCAGGGATGTGATATCTTTGTTGCCCTCAAAGGCGCGCGCTCCCACAGCCTTGACGGATGACGGTATAGTCACCTCGGCGCTGTTTCCGCTGTAAGAGACGAGTACTCCGTCCCGGATATCAAAGCCGCTGTCTGCGGCTGATACCGAAAATACCGCTATGGATGCCGACAGTATGAGGCAGATCAGTATCAGAGATATTATTCTTTTCATAGTCAGCGCTCCTTTCGGGGTCAAGTCAAAAGGTTGTTGTTATCAATCGGTCTTCTCGGTTATCTCAAGGATCAGCTTGTCGATCTTATCTATCTTGGATACATAGTCCGCCGGTCTGTCATCGGGCACGCTCTCATCGGCAGCCTTAGTCAGATAGTCTTCGCTGTCATCGTCTGTACCGATCATCACGTCGCGGTCAGGGGCGGCACGATAGAGGTAATCCGTAGTGTCTGTGGCGGCAAAATACGAGCTATCATCCCCGGTCTGACGATCTTTATCCGCGGTACGCTCAGTAGTGATACCGTCTCCGATATCCTCTTGTGCAGGCAGCTCTTCATCGTCTTCGATTATCTTCACACTGTCCTTGTCGCGGACATACATGGTCAGCTCTATGAGGAAGGCGAGTATATAAGCGGCGATAAGTATCATCTCGAGCGCCTCGGCGTTATTGACGATCACCTGAGTATCGGACTCAAATACCAGCTTAGAGATGCCGTAGATAAGCATCGACGCCGTTGCGGGAAAGCCGAAGATAAAGCAGGATTTGACAGCGTTTTTGGTCTTGGTCAGTGACAGCAAGACCGCGTAATTGAAGAAGAACAGCGTAGCGAAGATATAGCAAGCTATCTTAGGCACATCGGCAAGCTTGAGGGATATAGTAGTGAAATCCACAAAGCAAGCTATCATCCTC
Source organism: uncultured Ruminococcus sp. (assembly GCA_902776975.1). Taxonomy (GTDB): domain Bacteria; phylum Bacillota; class Clostridia; order Oscillospirales; family Acutalibacteraceae; genus Ruminococcoides. The sequence goes on along the minus strand of CACYSI010000003.1, from coordinate 42,632 downwards.
TCCGCAAAAAGGATAGCGGGTACGATGCTGAATAATATAAACTGCTTGTTGTCTCTCTCTCTGAGCGAATGTGTAAGTCCCAGCACCACGAAGACTACAGCCGATACAAGCAGTAAGATCGAATCTATCAGCTTGAGCACGACCACATCTCCGGTAGCTATGATACGATATACGCCGTTAGCTCCCTCTCCGGCAAATATCAGCGCCAGAGCTAAGCCGATAACACCGGCGGCAAAGTTGCGTCTGGGCAGATAGTAGGCAGATATCTTCTTGTCTATAGCGCAGAACAGCAGTGAAAACAGCAGTATAAGCGCTATCGCTCCGAGGAAGATATAATCCATAGACAGATAACTCAGCCCGAAAACACTGCCCTCCGGCATGATATATCTCGCTATCTTAAAGAAAAAAGCGACCAATGTAAGGGGGATAAAAGCCGCCCATGACAGTTTTGATCTCATATATGATTCCGTAAACCTTTCCGTCCGCGATAAAATACAAAAGACGCTCTGCCGCGGACATACAGCAGACTGTTTGTCCGGCGAAGCTATGCTCCGCCCGATCCTTAGATACAAATGTATATAACTACTATATATTCTATCTTTGCTCAGCTCTCGTGTCAAGTTAAGGTTTTGTAAACAACTGCGGCGGAATATTACAGAAAGCGACTTTCGTTATCAACGATCCGTAAATATAATTATAGAATAAGGGCAGTGCGCATACATCACACTGCCCTCAATCATCAGATTATTTAGAATGGTTATTTTTTTCACGCTTTTTCTTCTTTGAGTAAGACGATGATACCGAGACATAGACTATGAACAGTATCACCACGACCGCTACGGCGAGCAGGAACCACGGCGAAGTCAGTACGCCCTTGACCGTGTCTGTGACATAAAGTATCGGGCTGACTCCTACATCCTGATCCGCTATGAGATTGATCTTACTGAACTCCTGCCCCTTATAATATACGGTAGCGGTGGTTATGATATCGCCCTTTTTTATCGGAGCGCTGACAGGATCGGTGTTGTCGGGAGTGATACGCACATCGCCTTTCGAATAATCATACGGCAGGATGATGTTAAGATCCTTCTCCGGCAGCAGAAGTATGCTCTTGGTATCCCACGAGTGATCTACCTTTTGTTCACAAACGGGAGTATCCTTAGTGACGGGAGTCAGAAAAGAGAGATTGAGAAAAGCCCATCTGAACATATTAGCCGCTTCGATCATGCAGTACTGCTCGTTCTCTTCTTTGCTCTCGTCATAGGGAGCGTGCATACACACGCAGATATACGAGTAGCCCTCGCATACCGCAGTAGCCACCAGGCACCTGCCCGCCTCCTGAGTAGTAGCGTTCTTGACGCCGGTAGCGTATACATAGTAGTACTCGCCGCCGCGGCTGCCGTCTATGAGCCAGTTGGTGGTTATGAAGGGATAGTCGTCGTCATCATTGACATAATATGTAGTAGTGCCGCAGATCTTTGAGAACAGCGGCAGACCCATAGCGTACTTGGTCATGATATACATATCTCTGGCTGTGGTATAGTGATCGACGCTGTGGATGCCGAAGGGGTTGGTAAAATTAGTGCCCGTACATCCGAGCTCAGCAGCCTTGTCGTTCATCAGCTTGACGAACGCGGACAGATCGCCCTCGGTGATATTATCGGCGAGCACCATAGCGGCGTCGTTACCTATAGGCAGCATCATAGCGTACAGCAGATCGGTCACGGTCAGGCTTTCGCCCACATACCAGTCTACTCCCGAGGTGGACATACCGTGATCGAGCACATAGTCGATACAGCTCTGCTTTATACTTATCTTAGTGTTAAGATCGTCAAAATGCTCGACCGCGACTATATAGGTCATGATCTTAGTGAGAGCCGCGGGATATCTCTTGGCGTCGGGCTCTTTTGAGAAGACCTCCATACCCGTATCGAGATTGACCATATACAGAGAGTCTGAATACTGCTCGACATCACACTCAAAGCTGAGCGCCGACGCCGGGACACAGGCAAGACACCCTATGAGGATCGCCGCGGTGAGCAATATCCCGAGAAAACGCATAACGTTTTTCATATATTGTTACAACCTTTCAAAAGCAATACCGATCTCACAAAAGCCGCCGTTATCAGTCCGCTCTTCGATCATCGGTATCAAGATCGCAGATCGCCGACAGGCGATATGCGCGGGGTTATTCTAAGCTGTCTGATCCTTTGTCAGACTTTTTGGACTTATCGGCGCCGGCCGCGTTGTCGCCGAGCAGACCGTCGATGACATAGTTGCCGAATCTCGCGCTGTCACCGAGCATATCGAGACCCTCATCGGAGTTGACGATAAGGTTGACCTGATCCACCTTGGCGCCATCATAGTTTATAGCCAACTCGCCGATCTTCTTTCCTTTTTTGATCGGGAGAGTAACTTTATCCGGAGCATCTTTTTTATAATCGAGGAACTTATCGTCAAAATCGTTTGGCAGAGTCTTATAGGCAACGTCGTCGGTATAGAGCTCCAAGTTATAATCGCCCCAACCGCTCTCGACCCTGACCTTAGCCAAAGGCTCGTTGTCATTAAGTATCTTTCTGTCCGAGAGGTTAAGATAAGCCCAGGTGGTGAGCTTGCGGGCGTCGGCGTAAACGTTCTTCTCACTTTCATTAAGACCGAGAAGAGCTACAAACATATAAGTCATGTTGTGATAGGTAGTAGTCACAACAAGGTTTGCATACGTCTTTTCGGAATACGAGAACTTGGCGTCGTTAGCGTACTTAAAATAATATGGGCTCTGAGAGTTGAGTATAGAAGCATCGGAGGCAACGACCCTGTCATCATCTCCGCCTAAAGATATACGATAGTGCTTTTGAGCGACCTTGCCGAAAAGCCCGGTGTCCCTAACGGCAGAGTATAGTCTGTATACATCGCGGCAGGTGGTGTTCTGATCGCTCTCCTCGCTGAAGCCGGGCGAGACATAATGGGTATCCTTACAGCCGAGCTCATCGGCTCTTGTGTTCATCATATCGACAAACCCGTCCAGATCCGAACCGTTGACGAGATACGCGAGCGCGTAAGCGGAGTCGCTGCCGGAGGTGAGCAGGGTGATCGCCATGAGATCCTTTGCTGTAAGGGTCTCGCCTTCAAAATCATCAAGACATCCGTCTGAGTCGGGCAGCTCGTCGATAAACGCCTTTTCGACCTCAAACGTCACGGTATCGGGGTCCTTGATGTTCTCATAAGCCAGAAGATATGTCATCAGCACGGCAAGGCTGCCCGAGTACCACTTGTTGTTAGGCTTTTTTGAATAGACGACAGTATCGGTATCGAGGTTTACCAGCAGCATGTCCGCTGTGGATGTTTCGACGTCGTTCTCATACGAAGAGACCGGGACGTACACCGCGCTCAGCACGACTGTCAGAACCAGAAGAAAAGAAATGACGATTTTTGACACATTTTTCATAGCATTTTCCTTAAAAATATGTTATTATATCTTTCACTGATAGATGTTATTATATTTACATACGGTACTATCTTACACCATTCTACAGATTTTATCAATGAAAATATTATTTTTTTACAAAAAATTTGGAGGTAGGCTTTGCTGTATATAACAGGTGATACCCACGGAGATCATGAGATATTTAACGAGAGAAGGCTCGGGCAGCTCAAAAAAGGCGATGATCTGATCATTACGGGTGATTTCGGATTCATTTGGGATAATTCTAATGAAGAAATAAAAACGCTGAAAAAGCTCTCAAAAAAGAAGTTTAATATTCTCTTTGTCGAAGGAGCACATGAGAACTATGAGCTTTTGAGCCGATACGAAGAAACAGACCTCTACGGCGGCAAGGCGCGCAAGATAGCCTCCAACATCTATTGTCTGAAGCGCGGCGAGGTATATACCATAGACGGCAAGACCGTGCTGGCTCTCGGCGGAGGTATGCCGCCTTATGCCGATGAAGACGACGATATGGGCTCTCTGCCGACAGACGAAGAGCTGGAGTATGCCGTAGCGAATATCCAAAAGCTGCGCCGCAGGGTAGATATCATCATCACACATGAGGCGCCCGCTTCGGTAAAGAGGCTGATAGACCGCGGAGCGACGATAAATGATCTCAACATCTTTCTCGATACCGTACTGCACAACACAGTCTTCGGCAAGTGGTACTTCGGCAGTCTGCATCAGGACAGAGCCGTGAGCGACAGGCTGATATGCGTATTTGAAGAGGTTTATAAGGCATAAAACATCCCCCTCGCCGGAGGGGGATTATTTTTGTCTAATTCATGGTATTTTCAGTTTCGCTGAAGAGCTTGCGTATCTTTGCGCGCAGCGCTCTTACCGCGTCATCGCTGAGATCGGGAGAAAGCCTTAAAAGATACTCAGCCGCCTCCTGACTCTGAGCGAGAGTCTCGGTATCAGAGAAGTCGGCTATAGCAAGCTCGGGCAGACCGTGCTGGCGACTGCCGAAGAAGTCGCCGGGGCCTCTGAGCTTAAGGTCCGTATCCGCTATCTCAAAGCCGTTGTTGGTGCGACACATAACGCCCAGCCGTTGACTTGTGCTCTCGCCGCCGTTATCGGAGACAAGTATGCAGTAGCTCTTATAGCTGCCTCTGCCGACTCTGCCTCTGAGCTGATGCAGGGTAGAAAGTCCGAAGCGCTCAGCGTTCTCTATCATCATAACAGTGGCGTTGCGGACGTCCACGCCGACCTCGACTACCGTGGTCGAGACGAGTATGGATATCTCGTTTTTGGCAAACTGAGCCATGACAGCCTCTTTGTCCTTAGCCTTCATCTTACCGTGAAGTATCCCGACGGGATAGTCGCGGAAAGGCCCTAACATCAGCTCGGCGGCATAGTCGTTAGCGGACTCAAGCTCACCGTCACCCTCTTCTACCAGCGGACAGACTATGTAACACTGGCGACCCTCGTCTACCTGTTTTTTGATAAAAGCGAGAGCCCTGTCGCGCTTATCGGTGCCGATGAAGTAGGTATCGACCTCGGTACGTCCCGGGGGCATCTCATCTATAACGGTGATATCCAGATCACCGTAGATGATAAGCCCCAAGGTGCGCGGTATCGGGGTAGCGGACAGCACCAGTACATGTGGATGCTCACCCTTGGACGCGAGCCGCGCCCTCTGGGCTACGCCGAAGCGGTGCTGCTCATCGGTGATAGCGCAGCCGAGGCTCTTGAACACCGTGCTGTCGGAGAGCAGGGCGTGTGTGCCGATGACGATATCGCTCTCGCCGCTCTCAATGCGGGCGCGAGCCTTTTTCTTTTCAGAGGCTGTCATAGAGCCTGTGAGCAGCTCCAAATGTATCTCCATACCCTCAAACATCTTTGAAAAGGTCTCAAAATGCTGCTGAGCGAGTATCTCGGTAGGAGCCATAAACGCTGCCTGATAGCCGTTTTTGACGGTATTATAGCACACGGCGGCGCATACGGCGGTCTTGCCCGAGCCGACGTCGCCCTGTATAAGACGGTTCATCGGAGATGGCTTATCGCTCATATCCGACACACAGTCGGCTACCGCGCGGCGCTGAGCGCCGGTCATCTCGTAAGGAAGAGTGCCGATGAACTCTGCCGAATAATCGACCGGCATATGTATCGCGGTATTCTCGCGCGACTTATTCTTCATTATCCTCATACCGAGGTTCAGGGTGAGCAGCTCTTCAAAGACAAGTCTGCGGCGCGCCTTCTCCATAGCCGCAAGATCTGACGGAAAATGTATATTTATCAGGGCATACGACAGAGGACAGAGGTCGTATCCCCTTAGAATATCATAAGGAATGGGGTCGCGGACGACCTCGGGCAGCATCGCAAGAGCCTCTCGAGCCGCCTTGACCAGCACGCGGTTGCTCAACCCCGCGGTAAGGTTGTATATCGGAGTTATCGCCTGAGAGGTATCAGCCTTCGAGAACTCGGGAGACACCATCTGATAGCCGTACTTATCATACGCTACCCTGCCCATAAAGCAGTACTCCTCACCGAATCTGAGCATGGTCGATATGTACTTGTTGTTGAAAAAAACAAGATTGAGATAACCGCTGTCATCGCAGACGCTGAGCTTAGCCATAGTCCTGCCGCCGGAGATACGAACGTTGCTGACGGGTGTAGCCACCTTTGCGCGCACTACCGCCCGCTCTCCCGGCTCAAGACCCGATATAGGGGTAACGTCAGCCCAGTTCTCATAGTCGCGCGGATAGTAGGTGATCATATCGCCTACCGTATTTATACCGAGTTTTTTGAAAAGAGCGGCGCGCTTCTCGCCTATTCCGCTCAGCTTAGTGATCGGTATCTCGTATAAAGACACAGCCGTCCCTCCCCTATATTATCTATCTTTAATTATATATTATTCGAACATATATGTCAACAGCATCAAAAGCACAATACGTCAATCCTGTTCAGTTATTAAGCGGAGCTTTATCATCTTATTGTTATGGTATCGCGCTCTTTGAAACATTGATATAACCAAAAAGCAGTCCCCTCATCCGTCACCGCCTCAGTAGGCGGCGACACCTTCCCCCCTAGGGGAAGGCTCGTAAACGCTCTGCTGCATAACAAGTCAGAAAAGATTACCTAATTTGATTGGCATAAACGAAACACAAAAGGCTGCTCCGTACGGAACAGCCTTGCGTTATGCTATATTGATTATTCTACACTGAAGATGTAATAGTAGATAGGCTGATCGCCCTTGATGTAGGTGATATCGACCTGATCGGAGAATCTGTTCTCAAGCATCTCTACAGCCGCCTGAGCGTCCTCATCGGATACATCCTCGCCGGAGATGAGAGTCACAAAGGACATCTCCTTGTCTATCATGGACTTAGCGAGCCTGTACAGCGCCTTGTTGGGGGTCTTCTCGGTGACGGTGAGCTTACCGTTGTCAAGACCGATGATGTCGCCCTCTTTGATCTTTTTGGAGCCGAACTCGGAGTCGCGCGCCGCAAAGGTGACCTGACCTGTAGATACGTTCTTGGCAGCCTGCATCATGTTCTCGACATTGGTCTCGGCGTCGCTGTCGGGATCAAAGACGAGCAGAGCTGACATACCCTGAGGGATGGTGCGTGTGGGCACGATGATGACCTCACGATCCTCTGCCATATCCACGGTCTGCTTAGCGGCCATGATGATGTTCTTGTTATTGGGGAGGACAAATACCTTTTTGGCGGGAGTCGCCATAACAGCGGCGAGAATATCCTCTGTAGAGGGGTTCATGCTCTGTCCGCCCGATACTACGTTAGCGCAGCCGAGCTCATAGAACAGGTTGCTCAGACCCTCGCCTGCCGCTACGGTCACAAAGCCGTAATCCTCGGTAGGCTCGGCAAATACCGGCTCAGTCTTAGCCTCAGCCTTGGCTTTAGCCTTATCGTTGTCCTCTTTAGCTTTCTTGTGCTGCTCCTTCATGTTCTCGACCTTGACGGTGAGGAGCTGACCGTACTCAAGACCGTGCTGCATGGCGTTGCCGGGCTGCTCGGTGTGTACATGTACCTTGATGATCTCGTCATCGGCTACCATAACGATGCTGTCGCCGATAGTCTCGAGATAAAGTCTGAGCTCGTTGGGATCGGTCTCGACCTCGGGATCGCGGCCTACGATGAACTCTGTGCAATATGTAAAGTTGATGACCTGATCGAACTCAGCGGCGGCAGAACGGAACCAGTCGTCGTCCGCTGCCTCGCTCTCGTACGCCTCTTCTTCATACTCTACGACGATACCGTCGCGGATGACTGAGAGCATACCCTCAAAGATGGTGAGGATGCCCTTACCGCCGGCGTCAACGACGCCTGCCTTCTTAAGCACGGGGAGCATGGTGGGCGTCAGCTCCAGAGCGTCTGCGGCGGCCTCGCACACGATCTCCCACAGAGCAGCGGGATCCTGCTCGTTCTCGAGAGCCTCGTTACCTGCCTCATAAGCCATACGCGCTACAGTGAGGATGGTGCCCTCGGTAGGCTTGGTGACAGCGTTATAAGCCGCCTCTACGCCTAAGCCCAAAGCGCTGATGAGATCGGCGCCGGACGCCTCGGCCTTGCCCTCGAGTCCCTTGGAGATACCTCTGAACAGCAGGGATGTGATAACGCCGGAGTTACCGCGCGCGCCTCTGAGCATAGCGGAGGCGGTGATATGAGCGGTCTCGGATACATCCGCGGGCTCAGCGTTCTTGAGAGCCTCGGCAGCCGCCGTGATAGTCATGGACATATTAGTACCCGTATCACCGTCGGGGACTGGGAAGATGTTGAGGTCGTTTATACGAGCCTTTATCGAAGAAATATTATTTGCGCCTGAAATAATAGCTTGTTTGAGAGTTTCACCGTTGATCAACGTAAACACTTCCTTTATTCTCAATAAGAGTATTTGAAATACTAATTGTTACAAACTTTTAATATTATACACCAATTTATTAAAATAGGCAAGCACTTTGTTATACAAAAAAGAATTACAAAACCCGAATTATCTTAGTTCATATGACTGAGCGGCTGTACACAGCCCGGTCTTACGGTCTATATCAAAAACAACGCAGTTGAGCTTACAATCGCCCGTGGCGTAGTCAAAGCGCTCGGGCATCATGGTGGTGAATCTGCGGATGATGATATCCTTTTTAACACCGATACAGCTGTCGACGACCCCTGTCATACCTACATCGGTGATATAGCCCGTGCCTGCCGGCAGCACCTCGGCGTCGGCTGTCATAACGTGGGTATGAGTGCCGAAAACAGCCGATACGCGCCCGTCAAGATAAAAGCCCATAGCCTTTTTCTCGGATGTAGCCTCAGCGTGAAAATCCACAATCTTTACCTTAGCGACGATCTCGGATAGAATCTTATCGGCGGCGATAAAGGGATTATCCATATTAGCGTCCATGAACTGCTGACCCATGAGGTTGATGACGCCTACGGTGGTGTAGCCTAAGTCTATGACGCAATAACCCTTGCCGGGGATATTTCGGGAAGGGTAGTTATACGGTCTGACTATGTAGGGAAACTCATCGAGAAAAGGAAAAACCTCTTTGCGCCTGAAGCTGTGGTTGCCGAGAGTTATGACGTCCGCTCCCGACGCGAGGATATGCTCGGCGGAGCGTACGGTGATACCGTTGCCGTCGGCGGAGTTCTCTCCGTTGCAGATAACGAGGTCTATCTGCTGCTGTTTTTTGAATGAATGCAGATGCTGTCTGAGAAACGCGCAGCCGGATGAACCGACCACATCGCCTATACACATGATTCGCATATATCATCTTCCTGTATACATAATAAGATGATTATAGCATAAATCGAACAGTTTTACAAGAACATCGGCTTATCTCGATCAGACAGATCATTCTTCCTTTTCTTTTAAGGGGTCTTCGGAGAGAAGCTGAGTATTTTCATCGGTACCTATCGGTGATGATACCGCTATATCCTCAACGCAGGTATACGTCACAGATAAAGTATACTTTCCGTCAGCTTCGGTCAGCTTATAGCCGCGGTTAGTGACCCTACAGTCTGCGAGAGAGAATGACTCATATAAGCGCGACTGAGTCTTTAATAATTCCATAGCAGAATTATTATCGAGCTCACGAGACACCTCCTCCAAAGAATGTACAAGCTCCGTATCGACCCTGAGCGGCAGTCTGACTCCGAGAGGAGACGGACTCTCGCTGTAGCTGTCAGTGAACGAGTACGGCGAATCTACAGATTCAAAGAAATACGGCAGAGACAGTCCCAAGATACCTACACTCCTGCGTACAGCCATATCTCCGTCGGGTCTAAAAAATCCTGTGTCGGAATCTATGACGAACTGTGCCTCATGAGTAGTCTGAGCCATGATACGCGCGTCGGCGTGTACCAGACGCACGCCGCCCAAAGCGTCGGTCATCACTCCGCTGACAAGCACCTGACCCTCTATTACCCCCGAGCCCTCGGGGACCTCCGCCGCGCCCTGCTCGGTATCTATGCTGAGTATCCTGCCGTCACAGCGAGCCTTGACGTTGCACGGAGAGTCGATATCGGTCACCTCGGGAGCGGGGCTCTCTTCCTTGATCTCTACCGAGGCGTAGGAGCCGGTGACGTTCACCGCCATCCAGCCCACCTCGTGCCTGCTGAGCATGATATCCCTCGCTATGCCCTGATAGTCGAGGGAGGGCTTGAACGCGCCGACATACAAGCCCTCATCCCTGAGCAGAGCCTGCATATCGCTGACGCTGAGAGTGTCGAGCCCCGTTATATCAACGCTCCATATGAACATGGACATAACAAACACGGTGATGACGAAGGCGCAGGCTCCGACAGCTACGCCTACTCTGCCGCGATATCTCGATATAAATGACGGCGCGCCCTTCTTGGACTTTATCCTCAGCCTGACTCCGGCGCGTCTCGCGAGCGGTCTGATACGGATGTAATCGGACATATACATACAGGCTGTGAAGCTCTGTGACCCGCGCTTTACATCCCATAAGCGAACTGAGTTGCGCGCGGTTATGTTGATGAATCTCTCGGGGTACTTGCCGCTTATCTCAAAGCAGACGAAGCCCCTGATGGATCTGAGCAAAAGAATCAGCATAGTACCTCACATCGTAAACCCGATATCAGTGATGAAGCCGTCGATGATCAAAGCCGAAGCCGAGATGCACCTGAGATCGAGCTCACGCCCGGAGACGGTAACTATCATATCGGCGGTGTTGACCCGTATCACCGAGGGCGTATACTCGAGCACTCCCCTGCTGCCCTCTATCAGCAGCTCGCGATTGCCGTTGAGCTCGATAAACGGAGCGCTCAGCGCCGGCGGAAGAGCCGTATGACGGCGTTTTGCGGATTTTTCTTTTTTATCTTTTTTCACACTATCACCTATTTATTTTTATGAGCGATGAGGCATATATATTAACGGTGATATGTATGAAAGTCAAAGAATTATTCGATTTCAGAAAAATAGCTTCTTTATCGGCGGCTGTCGCGGGTATAATGATCGCGGTAGTATTCTCAAAGGAATGCTCGAGAGGTATACTGAGCGGCATCATGTTCTGCGTACAGGCGCTGGTGCCGTCACTGTTCTTCTTCATGGCAGTATCGGCGTTCGCTGTCAAGAGCGGCGCGGCGCTGATCGTGTCCCGTCCCTTGGGCAAGGTCACGAGAGCGCTCTTCGGTCTGCCCTATCCCTCGATGGCTGTGATACTGCTGTCGGTCATCGGCGGCTATCCGGTAGGAGCGAGAGCCGCGGCTATGATGTACGAGGACGGTCATCTGAGCGCTGAGCAGGCGCGAAAGACAGTATATACAGCGGTATGCGCCGGTCCGGGCTTCTTGCTGAATTTTGTCGGAACGGCTCTGCTCGGCTCTAAGGACGCGGGAATACTTCTTTTGACGGCGCAGCTCGTCAGCCTGACGGTAACGGGAATAATAATCGGTAAGGTGATTAAATGTGACGTTGACGCAAAACGCGGCTCAAGCTCGTGTAACAGCCCTAATCTGCTGATATCATCGGTGAATGACGCATCCAAAGCCACCTTCGCGATGTGCGCTATGGTGATAGTCTGCTCGTCGGCGATAGAGGTGATCGCCGCGGTATCGCCCGATAAGACCGTGACCGATATCTGCGCCGCGCTGACAGAGATCACAACGGGCTGCGGTATGCTGTGCGGCAGATATCCACTCGCGCTGATCGCCTTTTTCATCGGCTTCGGCGGTATATCGGTACACCTGCAGATATACGCCTCGCTGGGCAAGCTGACAATAAACAAAAAATTATTTTTCTTATTCAGAATTATACAGGGCATAATAACATCGGCGGCTACATATATATTACTTATGGTTTTTCCTTTGGAGGTCAGCGTGTTCAACTCGACGGACTCGGCTCTTACAGCCGCCAAATCAGCTACCTTAGCAGGCTCGGCAGCGCTGATACTGTGCTCGCTGATCTTCATGGCAACGATAAACAAACTAACTGTACGGAGGTAAAATATGTGCGGAATAGCAGGATGGCTGGATAAAGACAGGGACTTTTTCGGCATGACGGAGGTGCTGTCGGATATGTCAGAGTGTATCAGACACCGAGGTCCCGACGAGCACGGCGAGTACATCAGACAGGGCGCGGCGCTGCTGCACAGGAGACTGAGCGTTATCGACCCCGAGAACGGTCACCAGCCTATGAGCACCATGTTTGAGGGCGAAAAGTATACTATAGTATATAACGGCGAGCTGTACAACACCGATGAGCTGAGAGCCGAGCTGAAAGACGAGGGCTTCGGCTTCGGCACAAACAGCGATACCGAAGTGCTGCTCAAGGCGTACTGCCGCTACAAAGAGGCTTGTGCCGAAAAGCTCAACGGTATCTTCGCCTTTGCCGTATATGAAGAGAACGCCGGCAGACTCTTCATGTGCAGGGACAGAGTAGGTGTAAAGCCGCTCTTCTATCACATCTATAAAGGCGGTCTGATATTCGGCTCTGAGATCAAAGCCATACTCAAGAGCGGTATGCTAAAGCCCGAGATATCAGAAGAAGGGCTGTATGAGCTGTTCTTTTTAGGCCCCGCGAGGACTGTGGGCAGCGGCATCTTCTCGGGCGTAAACGAGCTTTTGCCGGGTGAATACGCGGTATATGAGGACGGCAGGCTCAACAAGACCCGATACTACAGGCTCAAAGCTCATCCTCACACAGACAGCGTTGAAGAGACCATAGAGCGGATGCGGTATCTTCTGACCGACGCGGTAGAAAGGCAGCTTGTATCGGATGTGCCGATGTGCTTTTTTCTATCGGGCGGACTGGACTCGAGCATCATATGTCAGACGGCGTCAAATTTCCGAAAAAGAAATAACCTGCCGCCGATAGATACCTACTCCGTTGAATACGCCGACAACAAGCGGTACTTTACAAAGAGTCTCTTTCAGCCTAACGCTGACTATGAGTACATCAAGCTGATGACCGACAGCACAGGCTCAAATCACCGTGAGGTGATCATCGACAACGAAGAGCTGATGTACGCGCTGTATCCGTCCGTGAAGGCGAGAGATCTGCCGGGCTATGTCGACATAGACTCATCTCTGCTGCTGTTTTGCAGAGAGATAAAGAAGGACTTTACCGTCGCGCTGTCGGGAGAGTGCGCCGACGAGCTGTACGGAGGCTATCCATGGTATCATAATCACGAGATCCTCTTTGAAGACTGCTTCCCGTGGTCGCGGAGTCAGGATATACGCAGGCAGGTACTGAAAAAGGGAGCGCTGCCTAAGGGTGAAGAATATGTGCGGCAGAGGTATCTCGACACGATAAGCTCAGCCGACTGTCTGCCCGATGACAGCAAGATCGACAAGCGGATGCGCGAGATGTTTGTGATGAACTACTACTGGTTCATGCAGTGTCTGCTGGAGCGCAAGGACAGATGCTCGATGTACTCGGGTCTGGAGGTCAGAGTACCGTTCTGTGACTACAGGCTCGTAGACTATGCCTACAATATGCCGTGGGAGCTAAAGGCGTACGGCGGCAGAGAGAAGGGAATAATACGCAAGGCGTTTGAGGATATACTGCCGAGAGATATCGTCTATCGCAAAAAGAGTCCTTATCCCAAGACCCATAATCCCGTATATATGAGGCTGTGTACCCAAAAGGTACGCGAGATACTGTCCGACAAGAGCCGCAGGATAAACTCGCTGTTGTCCGAAGAAGGCATAAACGCTGTCATAGAGGATCCCGACAGTATAAGCTCGCCGTGGTACGGTCAGCTCATGCGCGCTCCGCAGATCATGGCGTATATCATACAGCTCGACTGCTGGCTCGAGAGCTATGATGTAAGGCTTCCGTAAGTTTGCATATATATGATTACAACTATGTAACACTATGCCGAAAACGGCGATTTTTCGCAGAATCGTCATAGAATATTAATAATTCATTCACTTTTTGTTTAACGGGGCGACACAAAAGACTGGTATCATATAATCACGGCAAAAACAAAGGATGATCGCGGCTTTCGGCTGCGAAAAGGAAGGAAGTGGCAGAATGAAAGGTGAAAACTACAGAAACATGAGCGCGTACTTTTCATCCACAAAAGCTCGCAACAACACTATAAAAGCTCTGCATGATGTTCTGCCGATGGTGATGTACATCTTCTACCCCATCCAGCTGATCATCCTGTTCATCAACGAAGGCATAGGCAGTGAGGTATTTCTCAAATTCACGCTGATACCTCTGTGTACGCTGATCGTGATAAGCATAGTCAGAGCGCTGATAAACGCCAAAAGACCGTATGAGGTATATAACTACACGCCGCCCGTGCAAAAAAGCACCAAGGGCAAGAGCTTTCCGTCAAGGCACACGGTAAGCGCCTTTATCATAGCGATGGCGTTCATGTATATCAACGTAAAGATCGGTATAATAATGCTGATCATAGCCGCTGTCATAGGCGTAACGAGAGTACTCGCGGGGGTACACTTCATCCGCGATGTAGTCAGCGGAGCCGCTATAGGCGTGCTGATCGGAGTGCTCGGATTCTTCGTATTCTGATATCAGCCGCATCATAATCAAGATCATTTCAGAGATTTTACTCCTTTTTCATTTTCAGACAAAAAACAGAGTCGCATGGGCGGCTCTGTTTTTTTTTGCGTTATCCGCCACTATGCTTCTCTCACGCCCTATTGACAAAGAAAAATAATATACTATAATATAGTTAGTCAAAGCTAACCCGTTTTGACTTTATTCATACGGTCAAGTTAGCTCTAACTAACCCTATCGGAAGGAGAAAAACAAGTGACAAAAACCATATTGAAGATCGACGGTATGATGTGCTCGATGTGCGAGAGCCACATCAACGATACCATACGCAGAGAGTTCAGCGTTAAGAAAGTAGCTTCATCCCACGGCAAAGGTACGACCGAGATAATCAGCGAAGATCCGCTCGATGAAGATAAGCTCAAAAGAGCTGTAGGCGAAACGGGATACAAGGTACTGAAAATCACCTCAGAACCTTATGAGAAAAAGCGTTTTTCGCTGTTCGGGAGGTAAATGATGCCTATAGTAGAGTTCGATAATGTTACAAAGAGCTATAAGAGCGGCGAGCATGAGCTAAAGGCGCTCAACGGAATCAGCTTCAGCCTTGACGAGGGCAAATTCGTGGTCATCTTAGGACCTTCGGGCGCGGGCAAGAGCACCCTGCTGAATCTGCTCGGCGGCTTGGACAGTCCCACCGAGGGCACTATCAAGGTAAACGGCAGGGATATCAGCACACTCACAGACAACGAGCTTGCGGATTATCGCGCCGCAGCTGTCGGCTTTGTCTTTCAGTTCTACAACCTCATCCCCACCCTGACCGTATACGAGAACGTTAAGCTGGTGTCTGAGATATCGAAGAACGCAATCGACGCGAAGCAGATGATAGCCGAGGTCGGGCTGATCGATCATCTGCACAACTTCCCTGCCGAGCTGTCGGGCGGCGAGCAGCAGCGCATATCTATAGCCCGCGCTCTGGCTAAAAATCCCAAGATCCTGCTGTGTGACGAGCCAACGGGCGCTCTTGACTCAGAGACGGGAGTCATGGTGCTAAAGCTCCTGCTGAGCATGGCTAAGAACCACGGCAAGACCATAGTCATAGTGACACATAACCAAAGCATAGCCAAAATGGCGGATGTAGTCATAAGAGTCAAAAACGGTAAGATACGCTCTGTAGAAGAGCAGTCCGAGCCAATGAGCGCCGACGAGGTGGAGTGGTGATGCTGATACGCAAGCTGCTGAGAACAGCGTGGAGCTATAAGGCGCAGTTCATATCCATGATCATCATGATAACGCTCGGCATGGGCGTCTTTCTCGGCTTCAACATGGAGTGGGCTACCATAGAGTATGACACGGGCAAGTTCTTTGACGAGACAAAGTACGCCGACTACCGCCTGTACTCACAGGATGGCTTCACCGCGGATGACCTTGACAAGATCGCGGATATCGAAGGCGTAGACGCGGCAACCAGATATCTGTCGGTCAATCTCGACATCAAGGGCGAAAAGAACAAAGCGCTCGCGCTGGACGTCAGCGAGAACTACACAGTCTCGACGTTCATTGTTACTCAGGGCGCCGAGTACGACGAGAACAGCGACGGCTTCTGGCTCAGTGATAAATTCGCCGCCGCTAACGATTATTCGGTAGGCGATACACTGACTCTGGAGTTTCAGGGCACCGAGATAACCGGCACTATAGAAGGTCTGATAAAATCGGGCGAGCATATGATATGCGTCGCCGACAAAAATCAACTCATGCCCGACTACAGCTCCTTCGGTTACGCTTATATAACGCCGAAAAAGCTCAAAAAAGTCATTGAGGACAAGGCGAAAGGCACAGGCGTCGACGAGCTGAAAAAATCGGGGATGCCGACAGAGTTCGCGGACGGTCTCAAAGGGCTTATAACGGCGTTCATCACAGACGACAATGTGGACGAGGCTCTCGACAAGGTATACGCGCAGATAAATCTGCTGTCGGACAAGAGCAAAGAATACCTCGAGGAAGCCGTCAAAGAAAAGCTCGGCAGGACGATAATGGTAACGCCTAAGGACGACCATGTTGTATATCAGGAGGCTATGGGCGAATCCGAAGAGGGCAAAACCATGGGCTCGGTGCTGCCGGTGCTCTTTCTCGCCATAGCGATACTCACCATGGTCACCACCATGCACCGCATCGCCACTAAAGAAAAGCTGCAGATAGGCACGCTAAAGGCTCTGGGCTTCAAGAACAGGCGCATACTCAGGCACTACACCTCATACGGGCTTTTCATCGGGCTTAAGGGAACGGCGCTTGGCTTAGCGCTGGGCTTCGGCATATGCAAGCTCGTAATGAGCGAGGACGGCATGATGGGCACCTACTTCGATATGCCCGACTGGTCGGCAGCCGTACCGGCGTTCTGTTATCCTGTGATGGCGGGCACTGTGCTCCTGCTCACATTCATAAGCTATCTATCGGTCAGACAACAGCTCAAAGGCACCGCCGCGGACGCTCTGAGACCGTACGCGCCCAAGAAGATGCGCAAGATACTTTTTGAACGCTTAAGAATATGGAACAAGCTGAAATTCGGCACCAAGTGGAACCTGCGCGATCTCAGCCGCCACAAGAGCCGCTCAGCCATGACGCTCTTCGGCATAATAGGCTGTATGATACTGATGGTAGGCGGTCTGGGTATGAGAGATACAATGGCGGGCTTTCTCGATCTGCTCGACAACGATATCTCCAACTACGCGACTAAGATAAATCTAAACGATAACGCCGAAAAGGACAAGGCGATCAAGATCGCCGAAGACGCGGGCGGAGATTGGGAGAGCCTGACAGGCATAAGTCTTGACGGAGAAACCGTATCTCTGGATATCGTACATAATCCGGGAGGATTGCTGAACATCATAGACGAGGACAACAAGCGTATAGAGCTGAGCGACGACGGAGTATATCTGTGTCTGAGACTCAAAGACAAAGCTGCCGTAGGCGACACGATAGAATTCTCGCCCTACGGCTCGACAGACACCTATACGGCTAAGGTGCTGGGCTACAACCGCGCGATAATGACAGAGAGCGTGACCATGACCGACGCTCTCGCGGACAAGCTCGGCATAGACTACACCCTGACGGCGATATATACCGATAAAAGCGTAGACGAGATACCGCCGTCCGATCTGATAGCGGGCAAGCAGGACAAGGCTCAGCTCATGGAATCGTTCGACAGCTTCGTACAGATCATGGACAGCATGGTCTTTATCCTCGTGATAGCCGCCGTGATACTCGGTATAGTGGTGCTGTATAATCTCGGTGTGATGAGCTATGTAGAGCGATCGAGGGAGCTTGCGACTCTCAAGGTATTGGGCTTTCGCAACCGCGCTATCGGCAGGCTGCTGATATCTCAGAACATCTGGCTGACGGTGATCGGCGTTATGATCGGTATACCGGCGGGGGTAGGCGTGCTGCAATGGCTGATAACTGCGCTCGCGGGCGAATACGAGATGAAGCTGATGCTCGGGCCTCTCACCTACGCTATATCGGTACTGCTGACCTTCGGCGTATCGCTGCTAGTAGGTCTGATGGTAGCGAGAAAGAACAAAAAGATAGATATGGTAGAGGCTCTCAAATACTCGGATTGATCTAAAGCAAGAACGCAACCGCAGATGACCGCGGTTGCGTTCTTTTTATATTCGATATTTGTTTTGTAACAGTTATCAGACGGGCTCGCCTATAGCATAAGGCACATCCATCTTGATATCATAACGCTGGATCAGTGTAGCGTCTACTACATCGGCTGCGCCGTCTTTATTGACGTCAGCCAACAGCGTTGCCTCATCCGAGAGAGTGATCAGCTTTATCTCGGAGCGGATGACCCATGTAGCGTCTACGCTGTTGACGTCGCCGTCGAGGTTAGCGTCGCCGAGCAGTTTTGACGGTGTGTAGTCGGGAGCGTACTGCTCAGACAGCCACGCGGCGCGGCTGAGCATCCAGTCTGACGCGTAGTCATACATATCGTCAAAGTTATCGGCATATCTCGTAGCCGCTGTATCCACAGTCATCTTCTCGGTCGAAGCGTCATAGCTCGCCTTGTACAGGCTCGAGTGATCGGCGATCCAGCTGCCTGTATTGAGCAGCCAGCCGCTTGTATAGTTCATATCGGCAGAGTCTTTGATCAGATCATAATACTCATCTTTGGTATAAAGCTCTCTGTCTATACCTATGCTGTATTTCTCACCGGAAAAATGATCAAGAGCGGGTACGAACTTCTCGAACCAGATCTTAGGTACAGCCGCAATTATATTTTTGTTGAGTGAGATCCTCGCGATGATGTTAGAAGATCTCTTACCGCCGTTGGAGAGTCCCTTATAGCGGCACCACCAACCCGTGTACTCCTCATAATCGGTAACGCCCATGCTGCGCAGATCCCACATTACGCCGGTAGCGTTGCCGAGTGAGTTATCATAATCCCATACGGGAGAGCCGTAGAACTTATAAGCACCGCTTGCGTCCTGCCTATAAGTGAAGAAGGTGCTCGATACGCCGCTGTCCCAGTTCTTGCCCAGCTCGTTGATCAGATAGAGCTTAGCTACCGAGTCGATATCCGCATAAGCTGAGAGATCCTTACTGGGGCCGGTAGCGTCATAGAACTCTTCAAATTTGCTCTTGGCATACGCCTTGACCTCATTATATCCGGGCTCGCCCTCTTCGATCTCGGGAGCCTTGATAGTGATCTTCATGTTCTTGGCGCTGAACCAGTAGTCGCCCGCGCCCGCGCTCGCGTCTACCTCGAGGATAAAGGGGAAATCCTCTTTGACGGTACCGTCCTCGTTGAGATACGCCGTATCGTCAACGTCGGTAACAAGACTGCCTGCCTCGATCTTCTCGCACATGAGATACGAGCCCCAGTAATAGCCGTTGACATAAAAGTCAACATAACGGGAGTCTGATGCGTAAGGCAGACCTACCGCGTCGGACAGATCATACAGAAAACGGTTGCGGGACAGAGAGTCATCCTGATAGTTGGGGAGTATGGAGTACTTTTTGTTGCTCTCCATACCGGCTATGGATACCTTCTTATCATAGGTGATATTATAGCCCTTCTTAGGCTTGTCCCATGATGTATTGCCTCTGCCCTTGATCTTCTTGATAGGGGCGTTATTGACGGCGCCGTCGGGTGTGACGATAGCTCCCGTCGCCTTTGCGCTGTTGTCCTTAGTCTTGTTGAGATAGGTCATCAGGTCGGTGCCGCTGCCGTCGGCGTCGGGGTTATTGATATATACAGCGCCCTCGGCGTTCGACTTCATGAACTTCAACGTATAATCGGTACCCGAGACCGTGACCGTATAAGTCTTGCCTGTCTCATAAGGTACGCCCTCAGTAGCGCCCGAGGCGATCTTGACGCCGTTGAGCGTTACATCCGCGCCAAAGCCGTTGTACACATCGACGGCAGAGTCATCGGCAGATGACGGCAGGAAGAAGTATTTTTCGCTCGGCTCAATCTCGATATAATCCTCATCATGCACACTCTGCCACGCCTGCCAAGCCTCTGTGTCGGCAGAGTCGATGACAGCATGGACATAGAGCGCCTGCTCAGACGCATAGGCTGACGGAGCGCCCTTCTCTTCGGCGGCAAAAACCGGAGAGACAGCGAAAACGCTGATAAGGATCAGCATGACCAAAACCGCTGATATAATCTTTTTCATAACGCAAACCTCCTGTACGGATATTTATTTAATATTATTATAAAAATACATCAGGACAAGTTCTAACATTATTTAGCTGTTTTTTTAACACAATCCTATTATCTGTATAAATCATCTGCCGCATCCTCATCAATGCGGTCATCGAAAAACAATGACCTCTTTCACAGCGACGCTGACTGTCAGCCGATAATTGATTTGTGTTAAAAATATGGTTATAATCTGATAGTATAATGCAAGCATATGATAGTCTGACTGCTTTGAACGCAGAAAGGAGCCTTATATGAATACAGCGGCAAGCATAATAAGATCAAGAACAAAGTATCCGAGCTTATACATCTGAGGAATACTCACGATTCTTTCATCAGCAGAGATATCACTTATATCTGTCATGAAGACAAACCCAGACTTATCCACTATCGTAAAGACGATAATACCGAGATATATCTTAACGCAGAAAACACCCCCCGCGAAATAAACGCAAGAGGTGAGGTGCTGTATAATAACGGGTATGAAAACGGTATACTCAACAAAAGCGGTACACTTATCGTAAAGACCCGAAACAGGGATATGCCGCCTGATCCATCCGCGCTGACAGAATAAACCTATTCAGCGCAAGAGCTAAATATACCGCCCGCCATTTTACGCGGGCGGTGTATTTGACTAAGCTGATATATCCCCGTCAGTTCAACCAATCTTCTATCTGCTTCTTAACGCTGTCCTTATCATTCTGCGCGTCCTGACCGCGAACCGCTAAAACTTTATTTACCGGAGCTTTCGGTACGGCGACCTGTATCTTTTTCTGTGTGTTTGCGTCGGCAGAGCCTTCATGCGTGCAGAACGGAAAGATAATCTTGCCGTCAAAATCATAGCTTTCAAGGAAGGTATAGCAGATCATCGGAAGATCTGCCCACCAGATCGGATAACCGAGATAGATCTTATCGTAGCTGTCAAAATCCTTAACGATATCCTTTATCTCGGGACGAGCGTTATTGTTCTGCTCTTCCTTCGCGACATCACAAAGCGCGTCAAATGTCATAGGATAATTGTCGTTTTTCGGAACGATCTCAAAGGTATCTGCGCCAACCTTCTCAGCGATCATCTCGGCAACGATCTTTGTATTGCCTTTTTCGATAACGCCGACCTTATCCTGCTCACCTGTTCGCGAAAAATAAACCACAAGCGATTTGCCGCTTGCTGCGGCGGTTTCTTCAGTTTCACTGCTTGTTTTTTCTTTTTGTGTATCTGTCTTTACGCCGCAAGCAGCGAGTGAAAAGATCAGTGCGAGCGCCATCAATAAGGCAAGAGCTTTTTTCATAATAATAACCTCCGAATTTAAAATGATAAACGCTATAGACTTCTTGCTAAAATAACAAGAAAACGCGAAGAATACAAGTAACTACGTTCACATCATGCGCTCACCTTGAGATAAGCAAGTGAAATAACAAACAGGGTTTCGGCGGGGAGGTTTCCCTTTCTCTTTGTTAAAGCCCTCGCAAACCGGTCGGCCTGCCGTGATCGATAAGCCGGATCATACCTGAATACGGTATTTTTCTGCGTGTTCAAATATGAACCTGATCGTTTAATCAGTATGACAAACCATATCTGTATATATAATTATTTTATCTTCCGCTTCAAGCTTAACGTCGATCTCAGACAGATCGCCGCTGAATATTATAGTTTCGCCGGTGGCTTTTACATAGCCGAGAACCAGTGTGGGATACAGCTTCTCAGAGGCTTCGGCTGACGAAACAGACGCCTCAAAGACGGCGCGCACCAGATCGTGAGACGTACACTTAGGAGGTATCTCTCTGAAGAAGGACGAGACCTTTTTGAGCTGAGGCTTTTTGCTCTGACCGTATGCTCTGTCCGAAGTATAACTCAGCAGATCCTCGTAAAATTCATGTATCGACTCTTTCTCACCTATTTGGGTGATGATGTTGCCCGTAAAACGGTTGCTTATGACCGCTTCGACCGTATCGTAGCCCTTGACTATATCATAATGCCCGGGATCTGTGATCTCAACGATAGTTTTGATCCTTCTTTTATCATAGCCGGGATTTTCACGAAGCATCTTCTTGATAAAGTCCTGAGTGTAAACCAGATACATCAGCGCCGATGAGTCGGTGTTTTCGTTAAGCTCCGTGTCATCTGACAGGATCAGTATGTTTATTTCTTCAGAAGTATTTAAAAGCAGGCGTTCGATCGCGCCAAAGGTTTTATCTATATTATAAATATCCAGCTCAACAACATCTTCGACAAAAGAATAGCGTCGGTAATTATCCAACCTCTCGATGCTGTCTGCGTCATCTATCACCGTAACCTTAAGCGGGCTGATCTGATCGTCGCGGGTCTGAGAAGATATGTAGGCTTCGTAGCAGCTCATGATCTCTTCGACCTTGCTGTTGTGACCGATCATGATGATCCTTTTACACTCGCTTTGCGTATCGTTCAGCTTAACACTGAGACCGGAGCTGTTGAGCTTTTGCCTTTTGCTGATATCCTTCTGATTATCTGCCGAAAAGCAGAAGCAGCTTTCGCCGATATGGTTGATAATCGTGAGAGGTATTGCGTTTTCGTGCGTTGAGAGATAATCGCGGATATAGCCGACTTCATCGTCCGTCTGCACGGGCTCGGTATAAAAAGCCGCTCCCTTGTTTGAGAACAGATCGTCGTATACAGTCGTCATCTGAGGCGTGATCGAAAGCTGAGCCAGCAGCTGACCGAGGAATTTTTCGACATGGAACATCACGATATTACATTTTTCGCCGAGCTCCTTACCGCTGATGATCCTCTGAACGATATCATAAGTCCACTGATCGATTATCTCGATTATGATGTTCTGATTATGCGCGGCGTTTCCTGACGACACTATATCCGCCGCCTGCATCAAAGCCTTTACAGCCTGAGGATTACCCTCATCCGAATGGCTGCCGTCCTCCGCGGCTGAATCCGACGGATCGTTGCTAAGTATTATCACGGCTTTGGCAAGGTCTATTCTGATATCCCTGAGCTGCTTTTGAGAGAAGATATTGCCCTCAATGACGATGAAAGAAACGTTGTTGCCGAGCTTGTTGTTTTTGAGATACCGCCTGCGGGCGAAAAAGCCCATTTTATCGGCTTTTTTACTGACGATCGCGTTCTCTTTTTCGATAGTGAGATGCAGTCTCTCCTCGATCTCCTTTTTGATCTCATCCCTGCCGGATTTGACCAGAGCTACTACCGTCTCCTTGTTATCACTGTAGAGCAGATCGTTGACGATCTCGGGGGCTCTTGAGTTCCAATTAAGGATGACAGTGTGATCGGAAAGATAAAGCCGCGTGTTGCCGGCGTTCGCGTTTTCTATAAAATCGTTCAGGATGTTTGTGAAATATCCTATGACCGCTCCCGTGAAGGTTATCATACCGATGATGATGACCGCGAGGCAGGTAACGGTCAGCGCGACGCCGGTGGCGCCTATATCCTTTATGACGGCCTCGATACATCCCGCGTCAAGGATCATCGTCACCGTATAATACGCGGCGTGAAAGAAATTCATTTTCTCTGTTCCGCGCAGAGAAAGAGCGCTGATCAACGCGGCTGATAAAGTGATAAAAAGCACGTTGAACAAAATGATCAAGACTAAAACCACACGTTTCGGATGCTTTGCGACCTGAACGCTCAGCCAACCTCTGAACTTTGTCATATAAACCTCCTGCAATTATCCGTAAAATATAAATGACACGTTCATGATTAATTGTACACCAAATCATGAAAAAAAACAAGTAATCAGCAGCTTTAATTATCGATCAGCAGCTTTTCTTATCGATCCCGTATTATGATTCTTCTGAATCATTATAACACTTTATGCTTACAGCCCGCTGAAAAGCGAGCTGACAGACAGCGTGTATGAGCGAGTGAAGAACGTCAGGCTCGAAACGACTGAAAAAACTACCGCCTTTCTCAAAAAAGAGTATCCGGATGAAGAATGGGCAAACCGTGAGCCCATGGTAATGCGCGGAACAACCGTCACAGGCGACAACTTCCGGAAGGGCAGATACGATCACCGCAACGCCTAAGCGACCTTCTGCGCGGCCTTGTCAGAGTCGCAGAGGGAGAACAACTCACGAGAGAGGTCTCTCCTGCTTTTCGGCAGATGCTGTTGCAGAGCAGGACAGCTCATCCGGACAAAAAAAAGCCCCTTTGCAGCTTTTAGCGCTGCAAAAGGGCTTTATCGTTGTATTATCCAAGGATCACGATCTGCGGAACGGGTGGTTGTAGCGTTTCTTTCTGTACCACAGGTAAACCGCCGAGAATCCGATCAGCAAGAGCGCGAACTCAAGCCAGAAAAATGTGTTGTCAAACACACCGGTCGGAACAATCTGATTGACCGTGTTTGTTACAACAAGCGTCGAATCGTCCCCTACGGTAAAGGTCTTAGTACGCGTATTCTCTTCCGGATCGTCATCGAGCTGAAGCTTCGTGGTATAGTTTCCGCTCTGCTCGCTGACGGTAACGGACGCGTCCTGCGGGACGGATATCTCGACATACTCGTCATGCTTGAGATAGAAGTTATCGCCGGAGTGGAGACCCTCGCTTTGAGCGACGCCGTTTTTATACCACTCGTAAACATCGGACTGGTCGGCGCCGTCTACCGTAAAGGTAAAGGTGAACTGCTGCTCAGTGTCAAACGAGCTGCCGGTTACCACCTTGCGGACGGTGAGTACCTTTTTGTCGTTTTTCTTTTCGTTAGGTACGCTGAGCGTATAGATAAAGCTGTCCTCGGTCTCGGCCAGCTGACCGCTATAGGAGTCGCTGATCAATTCAGGTTTGCCGAGCGGCGATACACGGAAGATGATGTCGTCCTCGAGCTTAGTGTAGTTCAGCGGAGCCTGGATCTCGGTCAGGAAATAGACGGAACCGTTAGCGCCGGGATTGATGCTTCTGCCGCTGTCGCCGCCGCAGATATACAGCTCGCCGTTGACGGTGACCATATCCTCAAAGCCGGTCAAGGGATCGCGGTTCTTTTCATAACCGCCTATCGTCGTATTAGTCTGTTTATACAGCGCGAAGTGAGCGTTGTCCAGCATCAAGCCTGTTTCAACGTTGTCCATCTTGACGAGCTTGAAGTTAAACGGCTTGTTGTATATGTCGATATACGCGCTCAGACCGTTACTTCCGGGCTTAGTGTTCGCCCAGTGCGTATCATCTTCGCAGTCTTGCTTTGTTCCCCATACATCGCCGTCTTCATAGAACAGCGAAACCGAGCCGTCGTTGTTGACCTCGAAGCACAGTTTCTTCTGCAGACCGACATAGCCTCTCGGCGCAGCGGTCTCAGTCAGCGTGTAAGTCTGGTTCTTGACAAAGTCATAAAGTATGGTGACTATGCCCGCCGAGTCGGAGTAATAAGTGCCGACGCTGGTGCCGGAGTTGTCGGTCAGCGTGAACTGACCGTTCGACAGGGGATCGGTAGAATTCCACTTAAACAGCCGGATCGCGATACCTCCCTCACGCGTGTTTTTGACGGTGTCCTCGCGTGTGGATTCTGTGACACTGTTCTGAGCATAGGAAACGATATAGTAATATGCCTTATCCGGGCTCTCTCCCGCGGGTGTTTCCGAGGCGATACGCGTCGCGACAAGGTTGATCCTGTCACCCGATGAAAGCGGCGTTACCGTGCCGTAGTTGGTGACCGTTCCGTCGTCGGACACAGTAGGATCAGGATTGCTGATGATGACCTCCTTGATCTCATAACCGCTCAGATCGGTACGGGGACTGCCGTTTGCGTAGGGCTGCAGAGTCGTCCAGAAATAGTTAGCTGAGGTCGAGGGGGATTTGATCTCCTTAACGGAGCCTTCGAGCAGTTGACCGTCAACATAAACCGCCGTATAGATCGTAGAATGTCCGGTCGTTTTGCTCAGATCGCTCCATTCCTTCTTTACCGAGATGCCGTAACCCTTTCGGTTATGGACCTCCATCTGGGGGTCCTCTTCGGCTATGACCTTACCGGCGTTAACCATATCGTTGTCTAACAGATAATACGAGGGGATCGGCACTACCTCGTGATTTTCCAATGTCTTAGAACCCAAGACTTGCTCATAACCCATCAGTCCGTAGCCGTTCTTGGGCTCCTCTGTCACCTTGAAGACAGAGCCGACCGGGAGGCCGGGGACACAGATCGTGTAGCCCGACGGGATACCCGAGATCGATCCGAAGCCGGAGGTCTTGAATGTAACGTCATCAGCGGTTAAGCCGGAGACTTCACCGTTCTGTATAGATTTGTAGTTTGCGCGGTTATAAAGGATCGACGTATCGACAAAGCCTTGTACTTCTGGATCGTATCGGCAGATGTTTTTATCCGGAGAAAGTACAAGATAGTTGTACATATTCGCGAGCGGAATCTGACTGATCGGAACCTCAACTGACGATATCGCAAGCCTGAAGTTGAAGGTGGCGGGGTCGTCCGTAACCTCCTGATTGTTCTCATCGAGAAGCTTTTTGGTAACCAACAGATCCTTGATAACATTTTTGTTGACATGGTTGTCAAAAGAAATGCTCGGGCGAGCCAAAGCGGAGCCTGACTCAGACGAGTAGCTTCTCAGGTCGCCTCTGATCTCGACCCTCTCAGCGGGAACCTCCTCGCCGTTGATCGTGACATCGCCGTAAACAGAGGGGTTGACGGCACACTCAACGATCTTGTAGGTCATAGCGTCATCGGGGAAGGAAATCTCCGCGTTCTTAGTCGGATTGATAAAGTAAACATTTTCATAAGCCTGATTTTCAGGCAAGCCGGGAGGTCGGTAACTTCGGACAAAGGTGACCGGTTGACCGTTGTTCTGATAGGTCACTCGAACCAGATCGTTATCGTTTGCGAGCGGGATCCAATCGCTGGGCTCGTTGTTAGGGCCATCGGGCACGGTATAGAAGATCTGGAAAGGATACTCAAGAAAGTCCATATCGAGCGCGTCCGCGCCCTCGCCGCTGACGCTTTTGTTGACAACAACGTTACCGGGCGTAACAGCCGCGATGTTGAAGCGCATATGCAGGTTGGAAGCGTTAGCGCCGCGCTCCATGTAAAACATCTTCATGGTATGGTTGGAATAATCCTTGAAGACGGTCCCTCCATCTTCAAAATACTCTTCCAGGTATTCTTCGACTTCGGCGTCAGTCGCGTTAGAATACTTATACCTGTAGTTGTTTTCGAAGATCTCGCGCAGTGTGGTGTGCGCCATCGTGCCGTGAACTGTACCGGTATTGTCGTAGTAAACGTCGCCGGTACGGAAGTTGATCGTACCCATCAGGGCGGAGTGAGTACCGCCGAGATCGAGAACGAGCTGATCGTCAACATACAGCCAGAAGTCGTCGTCGCCGGTGAACTCAAAGATGATATCGTGTCCCCAAGCGTCAAGTCCTGACGGCGTCTGGACAAAGGAAGCTTCCATTTCCATACCGAAATAGAAATCCGCGTTTTTGGTGGCTTCTGTCTGAATCAGATGTAACTGTTCGTATTTTCTGGGGTCATAATCCTCCAGTCTTCCCATTGGCTCCTGACCTGCAGGCGGAGCTTGCGGAGATGTAAGCGAAGAGAACAGATTCTGACTGTTCTGTTGCGCATATACGCCCGGCAGGATGGTATCATAGGGGAAGAACTGTCCGTGCTTGAGTGAGTTAGCGTTGTTTCTGGCGTCGTGAGTACCAAGCTCATGGTACAGAGTGAAGTCTGTCTCGCCGTTCTCGCCGGAGTTCCAGCTAACGGTCCCGTCACCGTTTTGGTGCTTCAGAGTAGCGAAGTTCTGGGTGCTGTCAAATTCAAAATATCCGCTCGACTCATGTACGCTCTCAAGGAACAGATGGTTGACAGCTCTCGATTTTGCTCCGGTAAAGGCGTCTTCTATGTTCAGTCCGGTCGGAGTAGCTGTGGGATAACCGTTACTGTCCAGCCATCTGCTGAGAAGATTCGGCGACAATTTATCTATACCTTTTTTATCAAAATATTCCCATGTGAATTCGGAGCCTTCCGAAGCGCCGTATGTTTTTCCGGGCTGCAAATCAAAGTTGACCATCCTCATTTTGATGCCGTACTGGTTGTTATCAAGAGTGGGTACCTCGTGCAGTCTGTCGCTGAGGTTGAGCTCCTCAAGCGTCGCAAAATAGAAGGGCAGGGCAGCAGACTCGGAGCAGGGCTCGAGCGCTGTTTTGTCCGCGTTGGGACGCAGACCGATATAGGCGTATCTGGTGTTGTCCCACGCGATCACGTTACTGTAGAACTCGCCGTCCCTTCTGCCGGGGATATTGATACCGATCGGGTTTTCGGACAGGACCTGATTACCCGCCATCTGAGGAGCGAGATATTTTTCGGAGTACGGATTGTACAGCTCATAATAATAGTTAGGCAGCTTTGTGACCTGGTCGAGATACTCGGTGAACTCCCATTCGAGCGAGCCGGTGCTGTCGCCGAGCCACTCGAGCTTGCCGCCGGAGGCAAAGCAGGGATAGAGCGATCCGTCGCGGTCGACCGCGTACATATCGTAGCGCAGCTCTTCTTCGTTCCAGACACGGATATATACGATGACCTTCTGACCGCTGGGGATATCGGATACGCTGACACGATCCGCCGAGAAGGTGATCATATCACTGTCCAAAGACGCTCGATCGAGAAGATTGAGCCATGTAAAGCCTTCGGCGGGGTTTCTCGTGACGCTGAAGCGGCTGCCGCCCTGATCCTGAGCTCTGGGCTCGTAGTTCACATAATAACCGTTTGACTCAAGCTGGACGCGATGATCTTCAGAGATACTTACGTGGAACAAACCTGCGCTTGCGGGATCGTCCGTTGTCGAAACACCGTAGCTGTCGGCGCACAGATACTCTGTTCCCGAAGAAGTCTGCACCGATATTGTGAACATATCGGAATTAGCATCGTAGTTAAACTGCCACTGATCGATCTCGTTGTCCTCATCAACATAAAGAATACGGTTTCTGCCTTCAGCCGTTATGACGAGCCTGACCAGAGAATGGGTATCGCCCTCCGCCATAAGCGCGTTGCCTACCGTAGAGCCATCCGAGTAATGGAAAAGACCGTAAGGCTTTTCGACGAGTTTTTCGAGCGCAGAGACGTCGAGCCCGCCCGTAGAATAGTGCTTGATATATATCTTAGAGTTATCAATGTTTTCATTATTCTTGTAATATCGGATGCCTTTGCCGCCGTTGGAATGCTGGAGCCACTTATCCACGTCGTGCAGCTTGAAAAAGAATCCTTTGGGAGACTGATCGGTCCCGGTCAGATCGATCAGATCCGCCGTTGTCGACGACAGCTCTACCCCATTGCCGCCGTTTATACTTGAAGTACTGATATTATGCAGATACACCTTTTGGTTATTGACGTAGGTATACAGGTTGTAACTGTCTCCCGACTTTTCAAAATGCCAAACAGCCGCCTGTGTTTCGTCTGTAGTTTCAACAAGGGCTCCGGTGCCGTTGACTGTGGAGGTAAAGTATGTCGGCGGCTTATTATTGCCTTGGGGGATGTAATACAGGATGAAACCGTATTCATCATAGGCGGGATCTGTGAGCTCATCGAGATCCGTGACTATTTCGCCGGTCGCGCCTTCGCTGTTGATCTCTACGATCTCATAGATACTGAAGCCCGTCGCGTAGAAGCTGAGCTTGCCGTCCTCGATGGTATAATCCTCGATCTCTTCGCGAGTGCCGTCATCCTTGATATGCACGACCTTAGTCTCGGTATCGCCGCTGATCTTAGGATGGGCGATCTCTACATGGATGGGCGCTTTTTCACCGGGCTGGTACTCGGTCTCGCCGTTAGTGATGGTGATATCGTAGGCGGCGATGACCGATGTGGGGTCGTCATAGGACTCAAAGCCGCGGTTTTTATCCGAATAATCTTCGGTCACATCCGTAACCGTAGCGACAGCGTTGCGCGGCATAAGACCGTTGAGTGTAACGGTAGAATCCGTCGCTTCTGTGTTAACGTCGAGCTTAATGCTCTTATTGTGGAGACCGTCAATGTCGGACGCCGCAAAATTATATATGGATAAGCCTGAGAATAATACTGTCAGCGCGCATACCATGGCGATGACGCGGCACACAGCTCCGCGGCGGTCGTTTCTGCGCATAGAGCCGATAAAGGAGAGCAGGCAGGCACCGGCGAAAGACAGTATTCTTTTTATTAATCGCATATGCCGACCCTCCTTTCCGGATATTTCATAAGTCGGTAATCAGTGAAAATTTATCTTTGCTTGATTTCTCTTACAACAGAGCGGTAGTAGAGCACCGATAACGTGAACAGTCCCGCGGAAGCAAAAAGCGCGAGAAGCAGATAAAAGTCCAGACGGGAATCATCGCCCGTCTGCGGGCGGGACGAACCGCCAGAGCCTTTATCGCCGTTATCAGAGCCCTTATCGCCGTCCTTCGGGCCGTCATCCGTGCCGCTCGGGGGCTGCTCGGTAGCGGAGCCCGGCTCAGACGGAGGTTCGCTCTCGGTCGGCTGTGTAGGGACAGTGGTCTCATCGGGCGTGTCGGGGCTCTCGTCGTTGACAAAGGTGACCGTGCACGGCTCGTCAAGACCCTGCGGAGAATACTTACTGTCGGTTTTTTTGTTGTATATAACGATACTCGTATACAGGCTGCCGTTCTCTTCGGTGACATATACCCTGACAAGATATACGGTATCGTCAAAGGTGATATCTCTTTCGTCGGGCTCTAACCTGATCGTATAGGAATACACGCCCTCCTCGGAGAAATCGATATGAAACGCCCCGCTCTGTCCGTCGTCGAGCGTTAAGCTCGATTTGTCGGGCAAGGGGCAGTTGACTTCTGTGATAATGACCGCTGTGCCGCCGTTCTTGATATCGACCCAGATATCGACAGACGCCGTCTGAGCGGCGCTGACCTGAGCGCCCAGCGCAGCGATGATCAGCATCAGAGCGATGCTGAAAGCAAATACTCTTTTCATGAACTCTTCCTTTTCGTCTTAAGATGAAACGGGAATCATTATACCGAAAACGATCATTCTCTCAACGTTTTCGGCGGACTGGCAGGTAGAAAGCGCCAGTATCCTGCTGTCGGCGTTAACGCCCTGCGGCTCATAGATCACCGCGTTCTTTTGGATGAATTGCAATAATTGTTCATTAGTGGTGTCGGGCGGGTCAAAAACCGTCTTTTCGGTCGCGTAAGCCTTACACGCGGCAAAAAAACGGAGGTTGTAATCCTGTCCCGAAACAGTCGTCAGCGTACCGGTGCGGTGCTGATCAAAATAGCTTTGTTCGATAAAATAATCCAAGGCGCCGAACATCGCCCCGTGCTCCATATGGTGACCGTAGAGCATCGAGTAGGGGTCGGAAAAGTCCGCACTGTTCCTGCTGTCCAGAAAGATAGAGCCGGACAGCGAGAATTTTCCGAAAGGATCTTTATTAAGATATTCATCGTTGTTGCTGCCCTGCATAACAGGGTAGTCGATCGACGTGCCGTCTACCGTCAGCCACGCGATAGCGTCCTCTGAGATCTCCTGCAGGATCTCGCCGTGACCTATCTCAGGCTTGAACTTGAGCACACTCTTATCGTTCGCGTTCATATAGATATTGAGCGCGTCGATCATCGCATACAGACATATAAGAAACAGCAGGAGGCAAAGGATAGCTACAATTCGATTAACAGCAGAATCCACGAATCGAATCGTCTTTCGCAGCATACCTTCGCCTCCTCTTCAATTTCTTATCTTAAGGGAACGCTGATTTAATCAGCTTCTTACAGCCGCCGGTCGCGCGCGAAAGAATAATCTTCTTTCAGCCGGGGCTATTGAAATTTCTGTCATGAGGTCTTGTGCAGGCAGAAAGGTGTGTTTTGCAAACACTGATCGGGAGCGGATTACTCCTCCTCGGCTCTTCTCTTCTTTTTGGCAACAAAGAATACTGCCAGAGCGCCGAAGAGCAGCAGACCGATCGCGAACGGAGCTACGGTCAGCAGAACGCCGGTGGGGATGATACCGTCTCTGGTGTTGGTATAACCGACATACTTGTCAGCGTTCATCGTGCCGGTGTAGTCGTCGCTATATGTTTTGGCGGCAACATAATCGTTGTCTCCCGAGTTGCCCTGAGCCGGGACGGCTACGAGATCGTTGTCTTCTGCCTTGGTGTAGTCTTCTTCGTCCTCAACTACGGTGTAAGTCGCTGTTGTGGGCAGACCGAGGATCTTGATGGACTGACCGTGCTGAATGTAGAAATCAACGCCCGAAGCAAGATCTGAGCCGGTTACGGATGCAGGGTTGGTCATGGTGGTGTATTTTGTTGCGTCGTTCTTTGTCGGAGCAGCTTCTGCATTGGCAAGATCAACCGTAAAGGTATCTAAAGGGTTCAAACCGGTGAAGGTTACGGTGTACTTGAAGTACTTGTCTCTTGAAGCCTGATTGCCGGTTACCTTCTTGGAGAAAGCGAGGTCTTTGGTCTCATACTCGTTTACATAGCTTGCAGACTTATCGTTGACCGGATCTCCCGCAGCTGCGACATCCGCGGAACCGGAAGTAGTAGCGTTTGCAGTGACGGTTCCGTTTTCTTTATGGAGAACATAGGAAGAAACCGCCAGTGTGCCGGTGCCGTCGTCTGTGACGTAAACGTCAAGATAACGTGTAAGCTGAGTACCGCCTGTATTCTGGGTATCATGCCTATACGCGCCTGCAGCGGCAGCTTCGGTCACTACATAACGATAGATACCGGGCTCGGGGAAATTAACGTTGCTGAAATCTACGGTAACGGTCTTAGCCGCGTAATGTTTGCCGGTATCCAGAGTCAGCTTGCCGGTATCATCGTTCTGAATAGTAGAGTAGGTGGGAGTAGTGGTTGTGTCAGAGGTGAAAACGGGATCTGAAATAGTGGGGGTACCGGTTACGCCGGCGTCGACGGGAGCATAGACTGCTACAGTGTTTTCAGTCGCTGCTTTGCCGGTGCCTGTGGGAATGGAAGCGATGTCGAAATCAAAGGTAACATTAGGGATATGGGTGTCTGAATCTACGATCAGATATTTACTGAAGGTAGTTGTTCCGCCGGCAACAGCCGTATACGAATAAGGGGCTGCCGAAGCGGGGATCGCGGCAATAGCAAAGATCAGCGCGAAGACCATTGCGATCGCCATGAGTTTTGAAAAACGTTTTTTCATGGTTTTTTCCTCCTTAGGATAAAAAATATTTATTTCTGCATAATTGCATTCAAAGTCAGTGCGCTCCCTGCCCGGGGAGCAAAGCGGACACGCCTGAGAAAGCTGCCGCAAACATCCGATAAGAGGCTTGGACCGCCGTGCGGCGTCCCCTTACAGATAGCTGAATATACACGGAAAGGCGTACCCATCGTACGCCTTTCCACAATATGTTATTTAAACATAACTAAAGGTGCCA
Organism: uncultured Ruminococcus sp.; assembly: GCA_902776975.1. Classification (GTDB taxonomy): domain Bacteria; phylum Bacillota; class Clostridia; order Oscillospirales; family Acutalibacteraceae; genus Ruminococcoides. Next base: position 9,145 of record CACYSI010000003.1, on the reverse strand, counting down.
TGGGTATATGCCGATCAAAAGCTTCTTCTTCGAAGCATCAGAAGGACGGGTCCTTTGACATCCTTCATGTCGACCGCTCCGAACGTACGGCTGTCGCTCGTATCGGAACGAAAATCGTTGAGTATGAAAACCTGATCCTCACCTACGGTGTAGGGGTATTTGATGTCAGGGGTCTCGCTGCGGTGAGTCGGATAAAAAACCTCCTCCGCGGGAGCGGCGCCGTTGACTGTCAGCGCTCCCTCATCGGAAATATCTACGGTATCTCCGGGCATACCGATTACTCTGCCCAGACACATCTCTCCGTCACGCTCATAGAGGACGGCGGCGTTGAGGAACGGACGCTGCACCCGCAGACTGATGATCAGATCACCGTCTCGGATCGCGGGATGCATATTGTTTCCGTAATGGATGACAAGCCCAAGTACAAAAGTGAACAAAAGCCAAACTGCCAGCGCTATAGCCGCGAGTTTGATCAAAAGCCCGACCAGCATCTGCGCTGTTGTTTTTTTCTTCTTCTTTTTTTTCTTTTTATCAGGAGCTTTTTTCTCAGTGTTCTCAGCCGCTGTGTCAGGCGCCTTCTCGGAAATCCGTGCGTCGGTCTCCTCTGCGGGAGGATCGACAGGTGCCTCAACCGGACGTTCGATATAATCGGGCATTGTACCTCAATCTAACATATTATAAAAATATACGTTAAATATATCACAAATAGTCGTATAAGTCAATAAAATGTTCGTAAATTCCTTGAAAAATTTTTAACGCTTTAAATCGCTGTTTGTCAGTATTTCACAAAATGCACAAAGAGCCGCTTTATAAACTGTGAAAATATGAAGCGAAAATGCTTTGCGGCGGCGGTTATGATACTCTGTACGCCGCCACAACAAACCTGCCGTCGTCTGTATGATAGCTGCAGGTGGACAGAAACATCAGCTGCGCGGGATACTCGGGCGCAGAGGACAGCTTAGGCTCCGAAAGCGCTCTGACGCTCTCGACCGTCTGCTCATACTCAGCGCGGCTCAGATCCCCCACCGCCTCGTAATACTTGAACACATCGTCCCGGTCGTCGTAGATCTTAGTCTGAAAAGCGGCAAAGACACGGTAGATGCGCTCTTTACCGTTGACATAGAAGCGGATAGCGCGGTGCTGCTCGGCATAGCTGTAGTCGTAATACTCATCCAAAGCTCCGAACATACTCTCGTTGTTCATATTATGTCCGTAGATCACAAAGCTGTCAGACTCGCTGCCGCACCCTTCGCCGATGAACAGACAGCCCGAGACAGAGTAGTTGCCGTAAAAATCTCGGTGGAGATAATACTCGGGGTCATCCTCGGACGACTTCATAACGGGATAGTCGATCAGAGTATCGTCGATAGTGAGCCATCCGACATACTCGGGATTGAGGCTTTTGAGGTTCTCGAACTCATAATTGCCGTTGGCATCCTGCCGACCCGAGCCTTCCGTGCCGCCCGACCCGCCGCCGTCCGGCGCGGAGCTGTCCTGCTGTCCGGCGTTATCTGCGACGCGGACGCTCTCTTTCAGATCCCGATAGCTCTTTTGCGCTTTTTCCTGCGGGATAAAGATAACCAGGGCGTTGATCAACGCAAAGCATAATAATCCGACCAGCAGCACGGTCAAAACAATAAAAACCAAAGAACGCTTTGAACGCTTTTTCATCCTTTGCTCCTAACTAAAATAACAATTCTGTTTCACAAACAGTCTTCACGAGGGGGCTCGACAAGCGTCAGCCCCGCGGCGAACTCAACCGAAATATATCGTTCAATCCCCCGCCCGACAGCAGTGAGGATAAAATGTCTGTCAGACACTTCGGGCTTGCGCCGGGGAGGTATATTACGGATGTACAGATCGGTTATGATCATCTTATTATTATAACAGGATCATCCGCGTTTGTCTATACCGTTAAGCTGCAGGACACACGGCGCGTGAGGACGGCTATATCCGCTCATGCCATGTCTTTTATACAGGCGGACGGCCGTAAGCTCCGAAGGCTCCGTTTTTTGAAAACCGACTATCTGCGGCGCAGCTTCGTGCGCGTCAGACGGTAAAGCAGAGCCGCCATATCGTCGATACTTTTTTCGCGGTCATCACACAGCCAATCGGCGATCACACTGAACACACCGCATATATAGAACTCAAAAATGTACGTCCTTTCATCCTTCGGTACGGACTCTTCGAGGGGGTCGTACTGCCCGATCAGCTCGGTAAAATCTTTTTTGATCAAAAAACTGTCCGTCTTGTACAAAGCAAGGAACAAGCGGTCGTTCTCACAGCAGTATGTCAGAAACTGCCGCAGGAATTCCTTATATGAGACCGTCTTGTTTTTCAAATCCTGAAAAAGGCGCTTCATTCCGTCTGTCATGCACTTTTCCGGATATTGGTACAATTCCTGCGGATTGGCATAATGAGCGTAAAAGGTGCTGCGGTTGATATCCGCGATAACGTATGCTAAAAAGACTATTGCGTTCGGTAAGCGTAATACTGACACTCGCGTTAGTGTTCAGTATCGTTACCTGCGCGCCCTTTTCAGTCGGCGCGGCGGAGGCCGACACAGCTGAGACATCAGCGGTCGCCTCTTCGTTCGGCGAACTGAATGAGGGAAAGTACACACTTGAAAGCATGACCTGTCAGCTCACGGCGGATTTTGACGCTCAAGGGTATATTTATGTCCCGACCGGCGTTACCGCCGAGATCGACCTGAACGGTCATACCATCGACAGTGGTCTGTCGACCGCGAGCGGAGGCTCCGCAAACGGCAGAGTCATCAAAAACGAAGGTACGCTGACCATCACGGACAGCAGCGGCGACGATTCCGGTAAGATCACCGGCGGTTATGCAGTTGTCCTTAACGGATAATTACCGGCTGTAGGTCGGGGCTGTCGCAAAACTAGAAGTTTTGCGGCAGCCCCTTTCAATACTATAGCGGTCTCGCCGAGAATATGCGGCGGTTCCTTTTTTCAGTATGCGGTCAAGACACCGGTTGTACTTCCTTTTTCTTGTTTCTCACACTATTGATCAGCTCGTACACCACAGGGATGTAGGTCGTGAGCGGAAGAACAAAGCCCAGATATTTCAGCCAGCTGTCAGACTGGACAAGCATGTTGAATATGCCGTGGTAGATGATCGAGATCATCAGCAACGCAAAGGTACCGCAGTAGAACAGCTTTTTGTGCTTTTTGACAAAGCTCATGCCGTAGCCGACAGTCGCGGTGCAGATACCGTGCATCAACGCGGTCGAAAAGCCTCTGATGATCGCCCATTCGATCGATACGGCGTCAACGCTGGTAACAAGAATATACGTGTTTTCAAACAGTGCGAAGCCGATGCCGACCGCAAATGAGGACGCAACGAGCTTTTTGGGATCATCCGAGACGACAAACGCGTAAATGAGCACCGGGATCGCCTTGATGATCTCTTCTGTCACAGGCGTAACGGTGGTGGTCACATAGGGCGTATTATATCCCAAAAGCCTGAGCATAAGACCGTTGATCTCGGAGATGAACAGCGCGGCACTGATGCCGATCAGCAAGAATACCATGATCCTGCGCGAGGTTTTATGGATCAGCGGCAGGCTGAGCAGCAATGGGACGAACATACAGATATACAGAATATAGATCATGTTTTCCATTTAGCAATCCCCCTTACAACCGTCGGAATGATCGCCGCCGTGACAAGACCCGTGACACAGCAGCAAATGAGCGTTAACACCTCATTGGAGCGGCTCATGGCAACACATTCCGCAAAAATCGAAGCCGTATAAATCAATGCCAGAAGATTGTACGGTTTCAGGACCTTGACAATGCCGAAAGCAGCATCCGGGAAAATCAGGTGCTTCAAATTATAGTAAGACGCCGCCATAGCGAACAGGGTCAGTACAGCGCCCTGGATTTTCCATAACTGTGAGACGTCGCTCAGCAGGAACAGAACGATATACAGCACAGCGAAAAGCCCCGGCGCGGCAAGCGGGATGAGCCTGTACTTGGTGTATTCCTTGGCACCGTTGTCCAAATGAGTATCAACGGCGCTGAAGTTGGCTGAGAAAAAGAACATCAGGCTGCCGATCATGCCCAGAATGCCGAGCTGGAAATGATCCGTCAGGTTTCCGTCGGTCAAAAGACGAACGATATTGAACATCCTTCCAAAGGCGATGCAGCCGAGGGATAGGGTGATCATCTGCGCGTAAAGAGCCTGTTTGGGACGGAAGAATTTGATTCCCCCATAGTTACACCCCGCAAGAGCACATACACAAACAATGATATTTGCAATCAGATACATACTCAAGTATACCTCCTTTTTATTCGGACAATATTTTTCTGATTAACTGCGCCGCAACCCCGCCTTTGAAAATGTCTTTCAAACGAAAGAGTATTATCAAAGACGGGATCGGGTGCAGCGATTTGCTGTTATTGCTCGAGATAGAGCTTATTTTCTGTCACGGAAGCCGTGGTGTAGCCGCCGGTGATCTCTGCCGAAGCCTTGACATTTCCGGCTTCACGCTGAGCAAACATATAGATGCGGTTGTCGCCGGTCATGTGATATTTGTCAAAGGAGACGGCTCCTTCGTTGAGCTCGAGCTGCTCCTTGTTATCGCTCTTCATCACATACTCCCACGGTATGACTTTGTTATCGGTACCGGTCGAAGCCGCCTCCATATCCTGCGAATACGGAACGTAATCATACAACGCAAAGCCGATTTTTGTCAAAGGAGATTTCATATACTCCTTCGGCATGGTGGAGAATATGGGATCCTCCTCGCTTCTCATTCTTCTGTTGTAATCGTCGGCGGCGTACATCGTTGTGTAGTACATATAGATCTTAGGACCATTTGTACCTTCGTTGAGGTCTGTGGCTACAGGGTTCTTGTTCCTGTCGTACCTTACCACCGGAGCGTAATAGATCTGGTGACGCTCCGATACGATGCCCTCCGGGTGGAATTCCTCGCCGACCGTGCAGATAATGTCATAGACCGCTTCATACAGCTGCGCCTGCTTTTCTGCCTCCTTTGCCGATTCCGAGGTCTTTTCGTTGATCGCATCCTCATCGAGCGAATAACCGCGGTAGCCTAAGTAAACGAACTTTCCGCCGACGCCGCGGTTGAGGTCGATGTCGCAGAACTCTGTGCAGCCTTGCTCAAGCAGGGCGAGCTGCGCCTCCTTCTCGGTATCTCCCGACGCGGTGTATATCTTACTGAAATAGGAGGTTGTTACGTCGTATTTCGCGTGGATAAAGACCTCCATTCTCGAGTCGCCGAAGGGGACGGCAGGCTCGGTCACCACGTTTTTACCGTTCTTTTTACCGATGACGTCGGCTTTATTGACGACGAGAGCGGTAGAAGAACCGGAGATGAAAACCTTGTCGCTGATCTCAAGCTCGGTGATCGGCTTGCCGGGTACGGTGCCTTGGTTATAGGAGTAGTAGACGAAGTAGGTGTTGCCGTTATTCATCTTGATCGGCGTTGAGTTGGACGCGCAGTAATAGGTCGCTCGGTCAAATTGCAGCTGATCCGGTGTGTTCTTTGCGTCCGACTCATAAAGCAGTACGCTTCGGATCGCCTTATCGACGTCGTCCGTTCTGGTAACGCTGAGATAAGCCGCCGGGTCGCCCTTCTTCGGCGGCTCCGGGTCGGTGCCCGCCTTCACATGATTATACCAAGCCTTTGTCGGGTCGCCCGCCACATCGTACGGGATCATTTCATCAGTGCCTGCCGACACCGCGTCCGACATGGCTTTCAGATCGACCTGCTTGTCAAAGGCTTCCAGCTCGTCGTCGGTGGGCTCCTTGTTTTTATTCTCAAAGGTATTCTTGACGTCTTCTCTTACGGCAGCGCCGACTAAGATCTTGGAAATATACTTTTTCCTCACCACAGGATGCTTGATATACATATAGACCGGGGTGCCGGCTTTATGGTAATGGTCGCCGTTATCCTCGTCGGATTTTTTCGCTTTGCCGCCGTCGTCTGTCCATGAGGGATAAGCGATATTGAACGGGGTCAGGTTGTGAGGATCCTTAAAATCCTGAACAGAGAAGAAATCTCCCTCGGGCGTGTTACCCGCGAGCGTCTTATCCTCAGATACGTCGCAGGTGAGCTTGCCGCCGTTGTTGACGCCATGACGCGCGGATGTGCTGACGACGACGTCATCCAGCGTCAGACCCGGGCGTCCCTTGACATAGCCCGAGACATACAGGTTAGTCGGCAGCAGCGTCATCTTTCCGCCTGATACCGTAAAGCCGCCTTGCGCTTCTCTTGTAAAGCCCTCACTGACCTCCGTGTTCTGGCCTAAAAGTCCACAGGGCGCCATATAGGCGTTTTCGGGAGTGATCGCTCTTATGATAAGGCGCTGATCTATAGAGCGCTGCACCGCAACCGTAGCCGCGGCATAGCTTGCGCTGGTTTCCTTGCCGGAGACCGATATGCTTTTTGACAGGAACAGGGGCAGCTGAGACGTATACGGCGAGCCTCTGAACGCCTGTACGTCTGTCAGCGCGCGGTAGGGATTGTAGCTCCAGGTGTAATACAGCCGCATGTATTTTTGGTTGCTGTCTACGACAAAGCCCTTGTAAAAATAGGACTGCGCCAGATTAACGCCGCTTGACGCGCTCGGCTCTTCAACATTGGGGAGATCGGAGAGCGTGTCAAACAGTTGAGTAACTTTAGCTACCGTTGATCCTAAATAACCAACGCCGCTCTCTGAATCTGTACCGAAGCCGAAGAAGATACCGGAGAGGTATTTGGTACCTGAGGTGTATGTTACCTCCGGCTCATAGTAAAGATAACGCTTCGTATTGTTCCAGGTGTTATCCGTTTTTGTCATGTATCCGGTATAGTTATATGCGGACATTCTCAGTCTTACAGGATCGCTGTCGCCGCCGTAGCTCATGCGAGTAGTGGCGAAGTTATAGGGAAGACCGCTGAAGGTGGTGACAGGCTCCCAGCCTGCCTTCGCCTCGCTGTGAGAGGATACCAAATGCAGCTTGCCGACCTCGATCGGCGAGCCGGCATTTTCATTCTTGGTGAAATACAGACCGTCCAGATCCCCCGGGAAGTTTTTGTCCTCATTTTTGTCGTTCGCCGGATAACCGAGCGTACCGGCGCAGCCGTAGTTGATCTCTCCGAAATTGATCTGACCGCCGTTTTGGAAGGTCGCCACCCTGATATCGCGAACCGCAAGCTTGGGGTTTCCTGTTACAGTGTAGGCGAGGTAGGTGTACTGCGGCTCGTTCAGCTGCACCTTTCTGGCGTCGGGACATAGGTTCTGGTCAAGGACCTGATATTTGCCCTCCATCTTAGCGATCCTTGCCTTTACAGTTTGCGGATCCTTGCCGGAAACAACGACGAGATCGGCATAGTAGGTCTTTGAGCCGCTGCTCTTCTGCTGTGTGCCGGTGTTGGCGTCGGGCGAGCTGTTCGCTATCGATCTCTCGGTGTGATAATTGATAAAGATACCGTTTACGTCGTCGGACTTCGCTCCGGTGTTGCAGTTAGCGGGCGTTATCCGACCGAACTCGCTTGTGCATTCATAGCCGTTTGGCGTGCTTGTGTCGCCGTAGACGATATCGAAAACATTACCGTTTGCGTCCGCGCGGATCGGGCTGCCGGATCTTTCATCCTTAGAGGTGTACATGCACAGCCAGCCGTTTTGCGCCTCATAGGCGTTCAGGTCGGCGATCCTGCCTTGATTATCCTTGACCGCCTCATAAGTCAGGTTGATATTATTACCGTCTTCTATCTTTGTATCGACCGCAAAATCAGCCATCTCGGTGTATTCCTTCGGCTTGCTTTTCAAGATCGCGTCGATGATCAGCGATACGATAAAGAAAAGAAAGGTCACCGCCAGTATTACCAGGCTAAAGATACCCGTCCAGCTGCTGACCATCGCCGAAATGGCAATCGACTTGGTACAGATGGCAGTAATAGTGGCGGAAACAACGGTTGACGCTGTTTTGAGAACCAGTCCGGCTAAGCCGTAATTTCCGGCAATCCAGGTCAGCACAAAGAGAACGGAGCTGCCGACATTGATCCATTTGAGAACGTCGTTCACAATCTTTTTCGCTTCGTTCCACTTATCCATATCGGTCTTTTCGTTGACCAGCTGCTGCGCGGCGTTAAGACGGATGGCGTCGGAGGTAAACGCGACCTTTTTGTCAGCCAGCTCGGGATTGGTATTGATCCATACGGAGAAGGAATTTTCGCCCATCTTCTCCTTGATCTTCGCCTTAGCGCGGTTGAGGATTTTTTCAGCCTCGGGATTCGCCTTGTTCTCGCCGAGACAGCCGATCAGCGGCAGCACGCCTACCAAGCCAATCATTCTGCGCTGTGCGGGGGTCATCTGCTCCATAACGGGGTAGAGCCTTCTGAGGTCTACCTTATCGCTCGTCTTTTTGCCGATATCAACAAGGAATTCGCCGAGCGGTCTGCCCCGGTAAGCTTCATATTCATTGAGGAAATTATAAGCGTTGACATACGTCATGGCGCGATCCTCTTCGGTCGGCTCATCGGAGCCCTCCACCGCCTCGTCCATACTGATACTCGCCTTCATCATAGGCAGACTGTGCGTTTTCAAAATCAGTCGCGAACTTCTGGAGCTGCTTGAAAAACGCGTTGGCGTCGTCGCCGTACTCCTTATCGTAGCTCGAAAGCTCATCCTTAGAGGTCTTTTTACTCTCGAGAATCTTCCAAAGGGGGCTGTCGCTGACCTTGTCAGCCCATGAGATATCCTTTTCCTTGCCTGTTTTTTGGTCTTTGCCCTTCTCGAGCGGCGTCAGACCGGAGGCGAGGAAATTAGCGATAGCGGTTAAGGCGCCGGAGCTGGCGCGGGTAACGATCTTGGTAAAGAAGTTATCGTCCGCCTTGTCCTGCACGATGTAATCGCCCAGCCCGATATTGTTCTCCTCGGGAACGCTGAACAGGTTGAGTCCTTTATAGGCTTCCTCTGCCTTGGGGCTGCCGTCCTGATAGTTGGCGATGAATTCGTTCGCGGCGTCATACAGGGCTTCTCCCGCGCCCGCGTTATCCTTCTCGAGCTTCTCGTTCGCTTCGGCGTAGTTCTTGATCTGATAACCGCCGTTCATGTGGAGCAGCTTGATATCATAGATCGCTTCATCCTTGTCCTCAGTGAGCTTGTAGCCCATTACG
>CACYSI010000002.1:66872-101384 GCA_902776975.1 uncultured Ruminococcus sp. | reverse complement strand
AAATAAAAAAATATTTATAGTCCCCGCTCAGTAGCGCACTGCGTGCGCACGAGCGATGGGTAGACGAAATCGCGCGCTTGGTGCGCACGCTTTCTTGTTATGCTGTAACAGCGAAAATTCAAAATCATTACATAACGTTTTTACGTTTTTTGATATAAAAAGCTATGAATGCGGAGACGATCATCAATGAAACGGTAAAGATTATCGTCCCGACAGGATCGCCGGTCTGTACTGCTCCGGCGCTCTGTTTGACCGCGTTGGTGTTTTGTGATGAAGCTCCGGCAGAATCGGGAGTAGCCGCGTTATTCTTTGAAGGCTCTGTAACTTCGCCGGCTATAGCTGCGGGGTCGTCGGTGCTGTCTTCAGTCGCCGCTTTATTGCGGAAGCCGTTGACCGACATAGTGAAATTGAAGACATAACCGTCATCCATCTTCAGCTTTCCGGGAACGTAGAACCAAAAAGATTCGCTCGAAGGATCAAAATCTTCGACCTCGACCTGTGTCGGAAACTCAAACTCGTGATCCTCCGGATCATAGTCCTCTGCCTGACCGGTCTCGACATTATAAATACTGAGTGAGAAGAGCCAAGGCTTTTTAAGCAATGTGACCTTTGCCTTGCCATCGGATGATGAGGCGTCATAATCGACAGTAAAATCCTCTCCCTCATACATAGCCGTATATGAGCCGTCGTAGCTCGGATACTTTTGAGCGCAGGCGCTTTCAAAAGAAGATACCACGGTGATCTTGACAGGGACGTCGGTCTCTTTTATCCCGTAATCGCCGCCGAGATCATAGATATACACCGAAGCGTCTATCTGCGAGGTCTCATACAGAAGATGATCGACAGAGGCTTTTACGCTCCACTCCGCCTCGGGTTCCTTTTCATAAACGAATTCCTCGCCTGTGGAGTTGTTTTTCAGCGTGATAGTGACGTCTCCGTTATAGTCATCCAGCTTAAAAATGCCTTCTGTGCGAAAATCATCATCGTATAAAAAGCTGTCATGAAAATCAGCTACGAAGTCATATTCTCTGTTCACGACAGCAGATACGACCGAATACGCGGCTGAGCCCTGACCGTTGTTATCACTCGGGACACCGACATCCCCGGTTGAAGCGGCAAAAGCAGAAGTCGCGGCGATGACTGTCATAACAAAAGCGAGCATAAAGACTATTATCCTTTTTATCATATTGATCCTCCTAAAAAACGATCTAAGCCTTTGATAAATCTTTTCTTTATCATTTATTATATCACAGCGATCGAAACATGACAATAGATAATAGTTATTAGACAACAAATCATACGCAATATGAGGATATGATCAGCCCGTATGACTGATAAAATATGACCGAAAACAGGGTCACACTTATTCTAAAAAATAAAACTTGACAAATCGGGGGAGATACACTATAATAGTTAGCGTCGGCTAACTAATGAATAATAATATGATTTTCGTTTATCATATTGATGACGAAAATATTTTTTCAACATTAGTTAGCTATCGCTAACTAATAAGTACGGGAGGATAAATATGTCTGAAGAGCTGCTCATACTCCACTGCTCGCCTACCTTGGCGGGTCTGAAGACAGGCAACCTGTTCACCTGCTCATACAAAGAGCGCGGCGATGTGCCCGCCTTCCTGCGCAGATGGAACATTTCGCTCAAGTCAAAGGGCGTGCGTCTGCTGCCGCTGCGCGTAAAAGACGGCAAGGCTCTCATTTATGTTTATCGCCCGTCGCTTCTGCACAACGTTCTCCAGAGCGATGAGGTATGCAGCCTGCTGTCACAGCGCGGCTACTGTACCGACAGCTGTGACCGCTGTATCGTCAGACTCATCGAGAGACTCGGCGAGTGCGCGGATTTTCCCCACGAGATCGGACTATTCCTCGGCTACCCCTGCGAGGATGTCCGGGGCTTCATCGAGAACAAGGCGCAGGGCGCCAAGTGCGCCGGATGCTGGAAGGTATACGGCGACGCCGACAAAGCGCGCGAGACCTTTGCCCGCTACAAAAAGTGCGCGCGTATATATCATCAACAATGGGCGCAGGGCAAGCCTCTGAGCAAGCTGACCGTAGCCCGTTAATATAACCCGAAAGGAAGATATCATGAGTAAAACAGCAGTAGTATATTGGAGCGGCACAGGCAACACCGAGCAGATGGCTCAGGCAGTAGCCGAGAGCGCGGGAGCAGAGCTCATCCCCTGCGCGGATTTCGACGCTTCTAAGCTCGACGAATTCGACGCCGTAGCGTTCGGATGTCCGTCTATGGGAGCCGAGCAGCTTGAAGAAGACGAGTTTGAGCCTATGTTCACCGCCTGCTCGCCTAAGCTCTCCGGCAAGAAGATAGCTCTCTTCGGCTCATACGGCTGGGGCGACGGCGAGTGGATGCGCACCTGGCAGGAGCAGTGCGAGAGCTTAGGCGCGGTACTTGTCGCCGAGCCTGTCATCTGCAACGAGACCCCCGACGACGAAGCGCTCGAAGCCTGCAGGGCGCTCGGTCAAAAGCTCGCGCAGGCATAACCAAACCGACAGATTTCATTTTTTCACCTTATCATTTTCCCCGAGATACAGCAGGCTTTTGTCTGCTGTATCTTTTTATGCTTTTTATCTATTGATTTGTTCTGTCATTGACTATCCCGATCACCGATGCTAAAATAATGAATATTACTGTAAAGCAAAGGACTGATAAAATGACGATCGAAAAACTGCCCTATGACTTCTCTATATGCAAGGTCGGAGATATCTCCCATATCCCAACTAATGATGAGTTCTGCTTTGTCGGCAAGACAGACGAAGAGATCTCCGTCGTATGCTTGAGCTCCTCTCTGCCCCAAGGCAGCACCCACACCGATATCGGCTGGAAGGGGCTGAGGATACAGGGCGAGCTCGACTTCTCGCTGATAGGTATTTTGGCTGACATTTCCGCTGTTTTAGCCAAGGCTGAGATCGGTATTTTCGTTGTATCTACATACAACACCGATTACATCTTCGTCAAAGAGTTCAACTTTGATAAAGCGGTTACCGCCCTGTCCGACAGCGGCTATACCGTAAGCTGAAAAATCCCGCCTTACGGCGGGATTTCTGCTTGCCGAAAGAAGCAACTCTACAGTTACGCAGAGCTTTTTCAAGGCTCCCTTTCCTAAGGGAGCTGTCAGCGAGACTCGCGTGTCTCGCTGACTGAGGGTTGAATACACTTATCTCAGAGCCTTGCTGTTACCGCTGACTTTCCGGGCTGTGCCTGCGCATATATTCTACCGTTCTGTGCAGAGTATCAGCCTTGTATATCTTCTCGAGATTAGACGCGAAGTCGAGGTGATACCTTTCGCCCAGCCGTCCGAGCATCGCCGCCCGCTGCGCTTCATCACCGCCCGAGCCTTCAAAAAACCCGTCCAACGCCAGCTGTACCGCGCCATCCTTAGACAGATTATACAGACTCACGCCGACGAGCCTTACAGCCCGCTTATCCACCTTATCGAGCATCGCCGCCGCCTCGCTGTATATCGTCGCGGCTGAGTCCGTCGGATATATCGCGCGTGAGCGAGATATAGACTTCATATCGGCATACGTCAGCTTAAGGGTCACGCCCCTGCCGTACAGCCCAACGCGCCTGGTACGATGCTCCACGCACAGCGAGAGCAGCACCAGCACATCGCTGAGCAGACCGTAGTCCTCCACATCCTTCTGAAATGTCACCTCGCGCCCTATCGACTTAGCCTCATCGGGTCGGTAGGGCACGACCTTTCTGTCATCTATGCCAAAGGCGAGCTGCGTTATCCACCGCCCCTGCTTACCCAGCAGATGAGCCACCTCTTCGGGCTTTGAGCGTATATCGCGCACCGTGCGTATACCCGCCGCGTACAGCTTTTCGGCAGACTTCTCTCCTACCGTATACAGCACGCGCACATCTCGGTCAATGATAAGGTCGACAAAGTCCTTTGCCGTAGGTATCTCAAAGTACCCGTCGGGCTTCTTCTCCTCGCTGGCGGTCTTTGCGGCAGTCTTTGAGTAGGCTACGCCCACCGAGCAGGTCAGCCCCAGCTCGTCAAGGGTCCTCTGCTTTATCGCGCGGGCTATGCTGCGAGCGCCATCCATATCTCCCGCTCTCTGCGTAACGTCGAGGTACGCCTCGTCCAAGGCTATATACTGCGAGGCAGAGGCGTAGGTGTTCCATATCTCGTGCAGCTGATCCGACACCGCCTTGTACTTCTCAAAGTTCGGATGCATATATACGCCGTGCGGACACAGCCGATATGCCTCTTTGATGTTCATAGCCGAGTGCACGCCGTATCTGCGCGCCTCATAGCTACAGGTAGCCACCACCCCGCGCTCATGCGGCAGAGAGCCTATGATGAGCGGCTTGCCCCTGAGCGACGGATCGTCGCGTATCTCTACCGAGGCAAAGAAGGCGTCCATATCCACATGTATTATGATCTGATCCAACCTCATCGCCTCCTTACATCGCTTTAGGTAGATTATAGCACAAAATCAATAGTATGAACAGCCGTTTATTATATCGCAAAAGCCGCCCTTCGGACGGCTTTCATTTGTTCCTTGGTTTTTTTCGATCAATCAAAGTATTTGAAATACCTCGCATCCTGAAGAAGGTCTGATACTAAGTATCAATAAAACACTTTAATATCTATTGCGGAGAATTCCGCATAACTGCGTTGTCAGTCTTGACAGGCACCAGCCTGCCTGCGCCCTCCGCCTTGTTATGCAAAATTCTCCGCTAATATCTTTTTAAAGCTTTTTATTGCTACTTAGTTTGAGGTAACATGTTTATATTTTTCGGTAACTGTAGAATAGCTTGCTGTAAGTCCTAATTGACCGACGTTAATCAACGGAAAGGCTTTTGAGGGAACTGCTGAAGGGTGTTCGAACGGTCGGGGAGGAAATGGGGCTATTTTTCTGTAGAGTAAAAATGTATTTTTCTCTTCGGGAAGATACAGAATATTGTGTTTTTGGCTTATTTTTCTCCAAAATATATTAAAAAATCGTTTATTTTCAAACAGGAATTAACGGTTACAAAGTGACACTGTTTTTATCCCAAAAGGAATTAAACATTAACAAACTGATATGAATATTCGTAACCTGTAACTGGAATTTCGGTACTTTGTCTGCTACAATATAAGTGTAAGAAATAAAACAACTGTTCGAATGAATAAAGGAGCTGATTTGAATGAAGATCAATGTAAGAGGAGAACAAGTATCCGAAAAAATCATCAATATGTATGTCACGGAGCTGGTGAAAGCTCACCCCGATAAGCAGATCGAATCCGTGGACATCATCGTAGAGGGCGACAGCATGAAGGTAAGGCTGATGCACTCGCTCGACCGCACCGCTTGAAGGGAGAGCGGCGAGGATATACCGCAAAATCCTACTGAAGGAGAGTCATGAATCTCCGATCGATTATAGCCATGCAGACCGCCGCCGTACAGCGGCGGTTTTTGCGTGTCGAAAAAATGATAGCAGTCATTGCAAGGGCTAAACAATGTGTAATCTGCCCGATAAAGGGCACTGTAAGATCCCTCGACAAGCTCGGGATGACAAGGTAGTAGCTCGGGGTGACAGCCGATCCTAAAAAGATACAAAATGATCTCCGAATCAGATCCACATGGACTTATAGCGTTGATTTACATGAGTTATAGCGCTGATGTATTGCATTTTGCGGCGATATGGATTATAATAAATGTGTATGGAATTTTTGCTGTCCGGGCGGCGTCGCAGGCTGTATCGGACAGGCTATAGGAGTGAACACCAATGTGCAAGGAATGTGAGAAAAAAACATTTTACATCACCACCCCGATATACTATCCCTCGGGCAACCCCCATATCGGGCATACCTATACCACCGTCGCGTGCGACTCTATCGCGCGCTACAAGCGTATGCAGGGCTATGACGTGATGTTCCTGACAGGTACCGACGAGCACGGTCAGAAGATAGAGGAGAAGGCGAAAGAGCGCGGCATAACGCCCAAGCAGTATGTCGATGAGATAGTCGAGATATTCAAGAAGCTGTGGAAGTATATGAATATCGACTATGACCGCTATATCCGCACCACCGACGACTATCATGTCGAGAGCGTGCAGAAGATTTTTAATACTCTTTATGAAAAGGGCTATATTTACAAGGGAGCTTACAAGGGCAAATACTGCACGCCCTGCGAGAGCTTCTGGACAGAGTCTCAGCTGGTAGACGGCAAGTGCCCCGAGTGCGGCAGAGAGGTGATCGAGGCTGAGGAGGAGGCGTACTTCTTCAAGATGGCTCCCTTTGCCGAGCGTATCGAAAAGCTGCTGACAGAGACGGACTATCTGCGTCCCAAGACAAGGGCGACGGAGCTTGTCAACAACTTCCTGCAGCCCTCTGTCGACGAAAACGGAAACAAGACCTACGGTCTGGAGGATCTGTGCGTATCGCGTACGTCCTTTACATGGGGAATCCCCGTGACCTTTGATACAAAGCATGTCGTATATGTATGGATAGACGCGCTGTCAAACTACATCACCGCCCTCGGTTACGGCAACGGCGCGCACGACGACTACGGCAAATACTGGCCCGCCGACGTGCACATGGTAGCTAAGGACATCATGCGCTTTCACGCTATCATCTGGCCCGCCATGCTGATGGGTATAGAGGAGCCGCTGCCAAAGCACCTCGCCGTACACGGCTGGATCACCTTCAACGGTCAGAAGATGTCTAAGTCGCTCGGCAACGTGGTAGACCCGTTCATCCTCGGCGAGCGCTACGGAGTGGACGCAATACGCTACCACATCATGCGCGAGATGGCTTTGGGCGCTGACAGCTCGTTCTCAAACGAGATCATGATAAACCGCATCAACACCGACCTCGCTAACGGTTTAGGCAACCTTGTCAGCCGCACCGTAGCTATGATAGACAAGTACTTCGGCGGTACTCTGCCGACTGACAGAGAAGAGGGCGAATTTGACGCAGATCTAATCGGGATCGCGACGGCTCTCAGAGCTAAGGTAGACAACTATGTCGAGAACACTCAGCTCAACCTCGCTCTTGAAGAGATCTTCAAGCTCGTATCGCGCGCTAACAAATATATCGACGAGACTACTCCGTGGATACTGGGTAAGGACGAGACCAAACGCGCGCGTTTAGCCACTGTGCTGTACAATTTGCTTGAAGCTATCCGCGTAGCCTCGACCCTGCTCTCTGCCTTCATGCCCACGACCATGCCTAAGGTGTTTGAGCAGATAGGCGCGGGCGACTGCGCGACATATGAGAACGCAGGGAGCTTCGGCGTGCTGCCGCTCGACGTCACCGTACACCGCGGCGAGGCGCTCTTCCCGCGTATCGACGTCGATAAAGAGATAGACGAGCTGAACGCCATATATAAGAACAAGGAGCTTGCCGCTGAGCCTGCCGAGGAAGAAAACGCCTTTGAGCTGCCCGAGCACAAGCCCGAGATAGCCTTTGACGACTTTGAGAAGGTAGAGCTGAGGGTCGCTAAGGTGCTCGCCTGCGAGAAGGTGAAGAAGTCTAAAAAGCTGCTGAAGTTCACTCTCGATGACGGCGAGGGCGAGAGGATAATCCTCTCGGGTATCGCAGAGTATTATGACCCCGAAGAGCTGGTGGGCAAGAACATCGCCTATGTCGCGAACCTTGCTCCGCGCAAGATGATGGGCATAGAGAGCCGCGGCATGATACTCTCTGCCGAGAGCGGCGAGGGACTGAAGGTAGTCACCATAGACGACAGCATCCTGCCCGGCGGAAGCCTTGTATAGTTAGAAATTAGGAATTAGGAGTTTTGGGAGGGCAAGCCCGCACCCGATTAACAGTAACACAGGGAGGAGCAATATATAGTTGCTTCTCCCTGATTGGTATTGAGGTAATTATGCTGCACAATATTTTTGACGCGCACGCGCACTATGACGACAAGTGGTTCGACGAGGACAGGAGCGCGCTGCTCACATCCATGCCCGAGAACGGCGTTTCATATATCGCAAACGCCGCGGTCGATATCGCGACTGCAAAGACCGCTGTCGGATACGCAGAGCAGTACCCGCATATGTACGCCTGCGCCGGAATACATCCCGAGAACCTTGAGGGGCTCGCCGACGACTATCTCGATCAGCTTACAGAGCTGCTGGAGCATCCGAGGGTGGTAGCCTTGGGCGAGATAGGGCTCGACTATCACTGGGACATCCCGCGGGATATACAGAATCGGGTCTTTGAGGAGCAGCTGAGGCTCGCTCGGGAGCTGGATGTGCCTGTGGTGATACATGACCGCGAGGCTCACGGCGACGTGATGGAGCTGGTGCGCAGGTATAAGCCTAAGGGTCTGATGCACTGCTACTCGGGCTCGACAGAGATGCTCAAGGAGGTCATGCGCCTCGGGATGAGCATATCCTTAGGCGGTACGGTGACCTTCAAGAACGCCCGTGTGCCTGTAGAGGTCGCTGAGGCTGTGCCGCTCGACAGACTTCTGCTCGAGACGGACGCGCCGTATCTCAGCCCCGTGCCTAACCGCGGCAAGCGCAACGACAGCCGCAACATAGCGTATACCGCTCAGCGTATAGCCGAGCTGCGCGGCATGGACGCTCAGGAGCTGATAGATATCACGACCGAAAACGCAAAGCGGCTGTATGGGATAGAATAGGATTTTACGGTAAATAAAAAGCCCCTTATCGGGACTTGACAAATCGGGATATTAGATTATAATAAAGTTACAGGGAAAACCGTTCAGCGGTTAGCCCGAAAGATCATTGCGAATAATCGCCCTAAGTTTTGCGGACTGCAGGGCGGTTATTTTTTTATTATCGCTATGTAACCTGTTGCTACAATCAGTACAATAATAATATAAGCTAAATATTCCATAGCACCACCCCCTTTAGCGGGAGTGCCAACCGCTCAAGCTTCCCTGTAACCGCGGCAGTATTGCCGCAAGGATATTATAGTACATTTGACCGATACCTAACAAGGTACAATATTGTAATACAGATTACAATAGCCGTCAAAACGGCTTAAACAGCGAAAGCACCGCTATGTCAACATCGGGTTTGACAGGTGGTGCTTGATTTTTATACCATGCCGACGTATGATGGGATCAATCCGATACGGCAAAAAAAGAACCGTATCACAGAAAGGGTGAAGTATATGGCAGAATTCGGAGAAAACGTCCGCAAGGCTCGCGAGGAAATGGGTATCACTCAACAGACCCTCGCCGATAAACTATATGTAACGCGTCAGGCTGTGTCAAGGTGGGAGAACGGCTCGAGATACCCCGATCTGCTTACCGCAAAGTCGCTGGCAAAGGCTCTGGATACCTCGCTCGATGAGCTTCTCGTGGATGACGATATGCGCACCTATCCCGAGGTCAATCCGGTGCTTGAATATCCTCTGCATAAACGAGTGCAGACGGCGCTGTTCGCGGCGGCGTTCGTGACTAATTTGATCACCGTGATATGGTATATCGGCTTTATCCTGACAGAGAGCCGCGTCTATATGACTGATTGGGAAGGCGTCTCACAGATCGTAGGAGCGGTAACCACCGCAATGGTCACCGGTATTCTGCTATATGGATTGATAAAATCCATAAAAGATACCGTTAATCCGAATACCGCGGCTCGGATCGCAGTGATGATCGTCGGAGTAGATATGCTCGACGCGTTAGCAGTTCTTTACTGTAACTATCGCAACTATACCGTCACATGGTCCGTCGGTTATATCGCGGGTTCAATCCTGTATCAGCTGATCGACGCGGCGTTCATCGTATCGATTTTGGTGTTTTTCTGCGGCAAAAAACCGCATAGTCCGGTTCCTGTCTATATTTTGTCGGGTATCGTGATTCTCAGCTATCTTTACTCTTACATGAGTACATTTATCGGTCATATCGGTACGCCGCAGGTCACCCGATTTGTGATGTCGTCTTCTCTGCGGCTGTTTGCCGTACTACTGATACCGACACTTTTCATTTATATGACCGCTGTTTTGCACCGAAAGCGCAGACTTACAAAAAGCTGAATATATGAAGAAGCCCCGCGTATAGGTAACGCGGGGCTTTGATGTTGTGTTATATCTTTATTGTTCTTTGATTTTGCGGAGCTTTATCAGCAGCTCTATGTACAGGATCAGCGGCATGGCGAGGACAAGTATATCCGATACCGTTACCATGATCGCAGCGGCGACTGAATAATAATTTACGCCCGAGGCCGCGGAGCCGCCCGAAAATCCGTCAGAAGAGGTGACCGTTGAAAGCTCTGCCGCCATGTTGCTGAACGCGGTGAAAGCGTAGTTGCTGAGTATCTCACCGCCTATGCCGAGGGCGAAGCCTGAGACGCCGATAATAATCGCGGTCACTGTCAGCTTGTTTGTAAAAGCGATATCGCGCTTTTTGAGCTGACGCTTATAATATATCAATACGGCTGTAAGCGCTGCTATGAATACATATCCGTATACAGAGCGCGGCAGGAAAAAGCCGAATGAAAGCACCTCTGGGGCGGTCTTCATGAAGATCAGAGAAAAGACGATCACCGCCGCTCCGGTATAACGTACGTTGACCGCGTAAACAGGGGTCTGCATATACGGCTTGTTTAGCATGGCGAAGCGCACCTTGGTGATGATGATGACCGCTATGCCGACAAATACGGCTATGATACCGACAAAGGAGAAGATATCGGCGGTAGTTCCCTTGGCGGTGTTGTAATAATCCGAGTCGATAAGCCGTGGCGCGGTATAGACCGTGCTGCCGAAGTATCGGTACAAAAGCGAGCCGAGCAGGCTTATCAGTGTGCCCGCTATCATCCATATCTTGAAGTCGAGGACGATCTTTTTGTCATCCTTTTGAGGCTTTTCGGGAGTATCGGGGACAGGTGAGGGCTCTCTCTCGATACCGTACAGCTCGTCTATGCTCACGCCGAATACCTCGGCGAGGTCGGGCAGCAGCGCTGCCTCGGGGAGCTGTACGCCGCTCTCCCAGCGAGAGACGGTCTTGTCGGAGATACTGAGCTTTTCGGCAAGCTCCTTTTGAGTCATACCGCGCTCCTTGCGCAGAGAGCGGATCTTTTCGCATAATATGTTCATGTGTATCACTCCTTTGTCAAGATGATACCAAAGGCGGCTCAGTGTGTAAACGTCGCAAGCGCTGAAATCACTCTCAAAAAATGAGAATCGGCTTTGTTGAGGGCTTTATAGATAAATAAATAGGGGAGGGACTTGACCCTCCCCCTACAATGGATGAGATTTGTTATTCAAAGCTGATATCAAGCTCTACGGGGCAGTGGTCAGAGCCGTAGATATCGGTATGTATCTTTGCGTCCTCTACCTTGTCGGCGATACGGTCGGACACGATGAAGTAGTCGATACGCCATCCCGCGTTGTTGGCGCGGGCGTTGAAGCGGTAGCTCCACCATGAGTACACGCCCTCGGCGTCGGGGTTGAGGCTGCGCCATGTATCGGTGAAGCCCGAGCTGAGCACGGTGGTCATCTTGGCGCGCTCCTCATCGGTGAAGCCCGCGTTCTTGCGGTTGGACTTAGGGTTCTTAAGGTCAATCTCCTGATGAGCTACGTTGAGATCGCCGCAGTAGATGACGGGCTTATGCTCGTCTAAGCTCTTTATATATGCGAGAAAAGCGTCCTCCCAGCTCATGCGGTAGTCAAGGCGTCTGAGCTCGTTCTGGCTGTTGGGTGTGTAGACCGTGACGAGGTAGAAGTCCTCGTATTCGAGCGTGATCACTCGACCCTCTTTGTCGTGCTCTTCGATGCCTAAGCCGTAGCTGACAGACAGGGGAGTGTGCCTGGTGAATATCGCGGTGCCCGAGTAGCCCTTGCGCTCGGCGTAGTTCCAGTAGCTCTCGTAGCCCTCGAACTCGAGGTCGATCTGACCCTGCTGGAGCTTGGTCTCCTGCAGGCAGAAGAAGTCCGCGTCAAGCTCGCGGAAAATCTCGTTAAAGCCTTTGTTTACAACGGCTCGAAGTCCGTTTACGTTCCATGATATAAATTTCATTATTGATCCTCCGGATGATTATTTAGGAGTTAGGAGTTAGGAATTAGGAGTTGTGGGAGGGCTTCGCCCTCACCCATTAATTTAAGAAACCAACGCTTTCCTTTGAACAGTAATCAAAAATCCGAAGGATTTTCCATTAACTCCTAACTTCTCACTCCTCACTTGATATAGCCTCGGTTATCTTTTCAAAGTGCATGCTGTGGCTGGCTTTGACCAGTACGGTATCGCCCTTTTGCAGTATGGAGCCGAGTTGAGCTATGCAGTCGTCTACGGTCTCGAAGTAAACAGCGTCGTCCGAGAAGCCCTCGGCGGTCTTTTTGCTAAGCTCGCCTACTGCTACCAAAATGTCTATGCCCTTTTGCTTAGCGTACTCGCCGACTTCTTTGTGAAGGGTCAGCTCGTTCGCGCCGAGCTCCTTCATATCGCCGAGTATCGCGACTCTCCTGCCGCTGAGCTTGGAGAGTGTGTTGAGGCTCGCTGTGACAGAGGTCGGGTTGGCGTTGTAGCAATCGTCTATTATCGTATAGTCGGCGGTCTTGATGAGCTTGTTGCGGGAGCCTACGTTATGGAAGCTCTCTATGCCGCGCTTTATCTCGCCGGCGTCAAGTCCGAGCTTATCTCCTACCGCCATGGCGCAAAGCGCGTTGAGCACATGGTGTCTGCCCATGGTGGGGATAGTGACGCTGATACGCATATCGCCGTGGATCAGGATACAGTCCGTGCCGTCGAGACCCTTTTCGACGATATCGGCGGCGCGGTACTCGTCGTTGTCAGAGGTGCCGTAAAAGGTGGGAGTTATGCCCTTGTACTCTGTGACCGTGCTGAGCTTATCGTCGTCGTGACAGAGGATGATAGATGCGTTGTCGTTAAGATATGCGAACATCTCGGTCTTTGCCTTAAGTACGCCGTCGCGGTCGCCGAGATTCTCGAGATGACAGCAGCCGATGTTGGTTATCACCGAGATATCGGGGCGAACCATTTTAGCAAGGCGCGTCATCTCGCCGAAGCCCGAGATACCCATTTCGATAACAGCGACCTCGTGGTCTTCTTCAAGTCCGAAGAGAGTGAGAGGAACGCCGAGCTCGTTGTTGAAGTTGCCCGCGGTCTTGTGGACCCTGTACTTTTGGGACAATACAGAGGCTATGAACTCTTTGGTAGAGGTCTTGCCCACGCTGCCCGTGATACCGATAAACGGGATAGTGAACAGCGAACGGTAATACTCCGCTATGCCCTTGAGGGCGACCGGCACCGACTCGACCCGGATATAGGCTACGTCGATATCGGGAGCGTCCTCGCACAGAGCGCATACCGCTCCTTGATCTACGGTCATGGGGATGAAGCGATGGCCGTCGACTCTCTCGCCCTTGATAGCGGCGAAGAGAGAGCCGCTCTTAGCCTGTCGGCTGTCGGTGACTATGGATGTGATAAGTGTATCGGGGTCGCCGTGCAGTATGCCGCCGCACGCGGACGCGACCTCGCGTAAGGTGATGGGTTTCATGTATTGCCTCCGGGTATAGAATTAGGAATTAGTAAATAGGAATTAGGAATTTTTGAAGGGATAGCAGTGGCGCTTAGCCGATCACTTTGTTCTCGGAGCGCTGTTGCATGAGAATTGTAAGCCAAATCAAAGATTTGGACAATTCCTCAACCCGCACCCGTTTTATATAAATCTAAAACGCGTCAGCGTTAACATTAATTCCTAACTCCTCATTCCTGATTCCTAATTTTTTAAAAGTGACAGCTCTATGATCTTCTCGCACAGGTCGGGGAAGGGGATGCCCGCGGCGTCTGCCTCCTGCGGGAGCAGCGACACCGGCGTCATGCCCGGCAGGGTGTTAGCCTCAAGACAATAGAAGTTATTATGCTTGTCGAGGAGGAAGTCTACTCTGCCGTATACCTTGAGTCTGAGCACCTCAAAGGCGCGCTCAGCCTCGCGCTGCATCCTCTCGGCTATAACGGGGTCGAGATCGGCGGGGCAGATCTCCTCTGCGGCTCCGCTCTGGTATTTGTTAGCGTAATCATACCAGCCCGACTTGGGGATGATCTCGATGACGGGCAGAGCCTTGCCGCCCAGTATGCCTACGGAGAACTCGCGTCCCTTTATGTACTCTTCGATCAGCACATCGTCATCATAGCGGAAGGACGCGCCTACCGCCGCGACGAGAGACTCTCTGTCGGCGACTATCTGCACGCCTACCGAGGAGCCTGCCGAGCAGGGCTTGACGACGCAGGGGAACGAGCTCCAGCTGTCGATATAGTTTTTGCTCATAAACTCGCGCTTGCACAGACGGCTGGCGGGCGTGGGCACATGGGAGTTGACCAGGATGCCCTTGGTGACGCCCTTGTGCATGGCTATAGCCGCGCCGAGGTGGTCGGAGCCTGTGTAGCGGATGCCGTTGAGCGTGAGCGCCGCCTGAACGGTGCCGTCCTCGCCCTCGCCTCCGTGCAGACCGAGAAAGGTGATGTCCGCCGCGCGGCAGATATCCAGTACATGGTCGCCGAAGTAGACGTCAGACTGATTTTTGCGGCTCTTGCGTACCGCCTCTATATCCGGCTCTTCACAGCTGATGACCGCGCCGTCGGTAAAGTCGTAGTTTGATTCAAACAGGCTGTCTATGTCGCACTCGGGCTGCTCATAACCCATGTATACGTCGATAAGGACCACCTGATGACCCTTGGAGCGCAAAGCCTGAGCGATCTTGGAGCCCGATGATATGGATACGTCGCGCTCGGTGCTGAGTCCGCCCGCTAAAACTGCTATTCTCATTGTGAATACCTCCGTTTAATAATCAGGAATGAGAAATTAGGAATTAGGAATTATTGTATCTCGCTGACGCTCGGTCAGTTATGCAATTCCTCAGTCACCGTTCGGTGACAGCTCCCTTTACCAAAGGGAGCCTTTAAAATATCAGAACATGAAGCTGTTATAGCCCCAGTTTTCGGTCTCTTCAAATTTGACATAGACGTTGCTGCCGTCTACGCCCATTATGTCCTTGGCTATCTCGCACAGGCGCGCCGTGAGCTGTTCATAGCTCTTGCGCGGAGCGCTGTGCAGCAGGCTGACGTCAAAGAAGGCTATGGGCGCGCTGTTGTCGCCGCCGAAGTAGAGCCTGCGGTCATCCGCTATCTCTACCATGAGATAGCGCTCGGGCTTGCCGAGGATGGTGATAGCCTCGCCGAGAGCCGTTTTTATCTCTTTCTCCTGCTGAGGAGATACGGGTGTTGAAAACTTAGCGTTGATGAAAGGCATGATGATCTCTCCTTTGTGCGTACTTAGTCTTATACATTATATTACCAAATGATATAATATGCAAGTAAAAAGCGGTTTGTGACTAAATATTATTGTATTTTTTCATTTTAAATGTTGCTAAGTCAGCGGAGTGATGATATAATGAAACTGATGAAGCATATTCATACTTATTTCATATCAAGGAGGAGTTATTATGCCATTAGTAAACGCAAAAGAAATGCTCACCAAGGCTAAGGCGGGTCACTACGCCGTAGGTCAGTTCAACATCAACAACCTCGAGTGGACAAAGGCTATCCTGCTCACCGCAGAGGAGCTCAAGTCCCCCGTTATCCTCGGTGTATCCGAGGGCGCAGGCAAGTATATGTGCGGCTACAAGACCGTAGTAGGTATGGTCACCGCTATGATCGAGGAGCTTAACATCACCGTCCCCGTAGCTCTGCATCTGGATCACGGCTCATATGAGGGCGCTAAGAAGTGCATCGAGGCGGGCTTCTCGTCTATCATGTTCGACGGCTCTCACTATCCGATCGAAGAGAACTTCGCTAAGACAAAAGAGCTCGTAGAGACCTGCAACAAGCTGGGTCTGTCCATCGAGGCTGAGGTAGGCTCTATCGGCGGCGAAGAGGACGGCGTAGTAGGCATGGGCGAGTGCGCCGACCCCGACGAGTGCAAGATGATCGCCGACCTCGGCGTTACGATGCTTGCCGCGGGTATCGGCAACATCCACGGCGTATACCCCGAGAACTGGCCGGGACTCTCTTTTGAGACTCTCGACGCTATCCAGGCTAAGACAGGCGATATGCCTCTGGTACTGCACGGCGGCACAGGTATCCCGGATGACATGATCAAGAAGGCTATCGCTTTAGGCGTATCCAAGATCAACGTCAACACCGAGTGCCAGCTGGTATTTGCCGAGGCTACCCGCGCTTACATCGAGGCAGGCAAGGACAAGCAGGGCAAGGGCTTCGACCCCAGAAAGCTGCTCGCTCCCGGCACCGAGGCTATCAAGGCTAAGGTTAAAGAGAAGATGGAGATCTTCGGCTCCGTAGGCAAGGCTTAAGCTGCGTTAATATCACAGAAAACGACCGCTGTCCGTATGGGCAGCGGTTTTGTGTATAATAATGCGGATAAGTGTGGATTTTTGAGAAGTAATGTGATAAGATAGGCTTATGTTATTGTAGGGTAGGATGTAATATGAAGAAGTATATCACGGTATTATTGTCGGTTTTCCTGACGATCTCTGTACTCGGCGGATGCAAAAGTGAGACTTTGCCGTCGGAATCGACTCAACCTCCGACAGCTCTCAGCGCATCTCAGGCGGCTACCGTCGGGACAGAGCAACAACCTAAGACGGAGGCCGCTGTACAGCCGGTGACTCAAGCGGCGACTCAGGCCGTGACTCAACCTCCCGCTACCGTCGATCCCTCGTGGTTTGACGACGCGGTGTTCATAGGCGACAGCGTGACCGTGGCGCTCGATTATTACTGCGCCTCCGATCCCGATATCCTGGGTAACGCTCAGTTCGTATGCGGAGTCAGCTTAGGCTATCACAACGCTCTGTGGCCGATAGACAGCGAGTACGCCGTGCATCCTACATATCAGGGCGAGGTCGTGCTTGCCGAGACGGCTGCTGCCGTGACCTCGGCAAAAAAGGTCTTCATCATGTTAGGCGTGAACGATATCGGCACCTACGGAGCCGATGATACCATGGATACCGCCGCCGAGCTGGTGGACCGTATACTCGCCTGTACGCCTGATGTCGATATATATATGCAGTCGACCACACCTATGGTGGATGAACGCGAAAGCGACTGGCTGAATAACGATAAGATCTCGGACTTTAACTCTCAGCTCAAGGCTTACTGTACCGAGAAGGGCTATCACTTCATAGATGTATATCATCAGGTGTGCAACGATGAGGGCGATCTGAAAGAGGATTATTGCTCCGATATAGACGTTCAGGGAATACACTTTACAAATCAAGGTTGCTCGGTATGGGCAGAGTATCTGAAAACCGCCGCAGCGGTGTGATCGAAAGGGAATAATCGTGAAAAAAGCACTTTTAATACTGTTAGCGTTGATAACGGCGCTGATGTGCGCCTGCGGAAAAACCGCCGCAAAGCCTTTGGATGAGGTATACAAAGATCTAAAAGCAGAGATCGTGTCCGAAAATGTGAACGAGCTCAGCGATATCAAACTGATGCAGAGATACTACGGCATCACATCCGATATGGCTGTGGAGTTTGCGGGCTGTATAAATGCCTCCGGTGTGGATCAGGAGGAGATCGTGTTGGTCAAGGCTGCGGATGACTCTGCGGCAGGGAGCATCAAAGATAAGCTCGAGACGCGGTATCAGACGAAGCTCAGCCAAAACAAAAACTATAACGCTGAACAGGCTGCTATGATAAGCGCCTGTTCCGTAGAGCGCGACGGTCTGTATGTGTCTATGATCGTGTCAAAAAACGCTGAAAGGATCAGAGAGATATACAGAGCTGATATAGGATTGAAATAAAGCCGGACAATACTTGACAAGAAAGCGTGCGCACCAAGCGCGCGATTTTTTTATTTGACAGATGTTGCCGCAATAATACAGTTTGTATAATTTATCTTTGTAAACAAACAATTATACAGCTTGTTGTAGTTTCCTGTCAAACAAAAAAGCCCTTTCCGAGGTCGGAAAGGGCTTTGATGATATGATCACATATTTATGCTCAGACTTTAAGCTCGTCCTCGATGATGTCAGCGGCGGAGTTGAACCAATCGCCGACAAACAGCTCTACCGTGCCTGTGTCTACGGATTTTGCGAGTGAGTCGTCGAGCGGAACCTTGGCGAGTACGCGGGTGCCGTACTCCCGGGCGATATCTTCGATATGGCTCTCGCCGAAGATCTTATGCTCCCTGCCGCAGTCGGGGCACTTGAAGTAGCTCATGTTCTCGACCAGACCGAGGATAGGCACGTTCATCAGCTCAGCCATCTTGACAGCCTTGCCGACTATCATGGATACGAGCTCCTGAGGCGAGGTCACGACGATGATGCCGTCGAGCGGTATAGACTGGAACACCGTCAGCGGTACGTCGCCGGTGCCCGGAGGCATATCGACGAACATATAGTCAACGTCCTTCCAGATGACGTCAGACCAGAACTGCTTGACAGTGCCCGCGATGACAGGACCGCGCCATACTACGGGATCGGTGTCGTGCTCGAGCAGGAGGTTGACAGACATGATATCTATGCCTGTCTTGGTGGTCTCGGGCAGGATGCCCAGCTCGCTGCCCTTGGCGCGGGTCTTGACGCCGAACGCCTTGGGTATGGACGGGCCTGTGATATCGGCGTCGAGTATCGCGGTCTTATGGCCGCGGCGGTTGAGCTCGACAGCCATGGCCGAGGTGACGAGGCTCTTGCCTACGCCGCCCTTGCCGGATACTACGGCTATGACCTTCTTGACAGAGCTGAGGTCATTGAGTTTTTCGTGAAGATCCTGCGGCTCGGTGCGTGAAGAACAGCTCTGAGAGCAGGTCGAACAATCATGGGTACATTCGCTCATGGATCGGTATTCCTCTTTCTATGGGTTTATTCAGCGTCGGGAGTTTTTGTTTCTGCCTCGGTGGCTTCTTCTGCTTCTGCGGCAGGCGCTTCTGGTGTTTCGTCTGCGGGAGCTTCGTCAGCGGTCTCGGCGGCGTTTGCTTCATCCTGAGCCTGTGTCTCGGCGAGCTCTTCGGCAAGTCCGCCCTCTAAGACCTTCTCGGTCTTTTCGATCTCTTCTTCGACATCCTCTTCTTCACGGATCTCATAGCCCGAGAGGAAGGTGTAGGGGATGCCGTAGCCGAGAGCTACGCCCGCTAAGGCGAAGATGACGCCGGGAGCGCCGGACTCGGAATGGAGTCTGATGAATGAGGGGAAGGGGATAGCGGTGAATACGGCCGCCAGAACGATGTACAGTGCCGGTATTACTACGAGTATGAGCACGGCAGGGCTGAAACGCTTGACCTGTGTGCCCTCGCCTACTCGGGTAGCGTAGAACAGGAGCAGACCGAATACGATGAGGATCAAAGCCTGGATGACGCCGCCCCATACTCCGCCGACCTGAGTCGCGAGAGTAGAGAAGAAGTAGCTGCAGATTATGTAGCCGATCACAAGGAATGATGAGAACAGCAGATTGATCTTATCTCTTTTTGATTTTTTCATAATTTACCTCCGTGTATTGTTTATTAAAACAGAAAATGATTGATTCAATAGCGGGTCAATCAGTGACTGTTTGATGCTTTTGTCTGAGTACGAAGCAGTACCAGCCGCCGAGGGTATTCTCTTCGACTATATCAAAAGAGTCCTTGACAGCGTTTTTGACGTCGTCGGCTCTGGCGTCGATGATACCGCTGACTATATATACGGCGTCGTCTGTCATAAAGCGCGGAACAGAAGCCGACAATGCTATTATAGCATCCGCGACGATATTTGCAACAACAATATCGTATTTTTCGGTAACCTTATCGACAAGGTCGCCCGCTATGGCGGTGAAGCTGTCGCCGACGCCGTTTATACGGGCGTTTTCGTTAGCTGTACGGACGGCGGTCTCATCAATATCTACGCCGAAGGCGCTGTCCGCTCCGAGAAGCACCGCAGCTATGCCGAGTATACCGCTGCCGCAGCCTACGTCGAGCACCTTTGAGCCCGTGTTCACATAGCGCTCGAGAGCCTCCATGCACAGGCGGGTGGTCTCGTGCTTGCCCGTACCGAACGCGAGCCCCGGGTCGATATTGAGCACGGCCCTGCCCTCGGGATCGGTGTCTGTATACCATGAGGGATTGATGAGCAGACGCTCGCCTACGGGCATGGGCTTGAAGTACTTGCGCCAGTTGTTGAGCCAGTCGTCCTCGCGCACGTTGCTCAGGTCTATCGTATAGTCGATATCGGCGGCGTTTAGCCGCTCTTTGAGAAAGGATACCGCCTCATCTATATTATCCTCGGGATCGATATAGATATGTATCTTAGCCTTGTCGCGGTCAGCCTTGAGCAACTCTTCGTCGATGAGGTCGATGCGGGCTATCTCAAGCACCTCACGCTCAAGGTCGCTGTAATCTTCGATATAAATGCCGTAGGGCACTGTCATGTTGGCTATCGCCGCCGCAGAGTCTATATCTGCCGCGGGTACCTCGATGCATATCTCTGTCCAGTCCATATGTTCACTTCCTTAAACATCTTTATATAATTTACCACATCCGAGTGATATTATCAAGTGAAATTTGTCTGCAAATATATCGCCGCCTTTCGGATAAGGAAAGGCGGCGGGGTAGGTGGGGTCTTTCGGTCATAGACCGTTGACGAAAATTTAGATGTATCGAGTATCAGGACACGCGCTTTTCGCGGGCGAGCTTGTAGTTAGCTCTGACGATGACAGCGCCTACCGTATAGCCTATGGCGATGACGAGAGTAACGGCGCTGTCGGCAAAGAGCAGAGGGTTGCCCGAATCGTCGATATGACCCGTGAGGAGCACAGGCAGTACCGAGAGCACGAACAGCACTATGCCGCTGATAAAGCCGAGCTTGATGAGCTTCTTGGTGGGATCCTTCCAGACCTTATAGCCGATGACGCCGATGACTGTCTGTGCTAAGGCGAGAGTGCCGACTATTATACCTAAAATAGTATAGAAGACCTCGCCCTCGGAGGCTACGAACTCATCATAGGAGGCTATAAGTGAGATTATCGACATGACCGACTCGAGAATGAGCACAAAGCCTGCCGTGAGCATCAGCCTTCTGCCTATGCGGAAGGCTCGGTGCAGCTTGACGTCCTTATAGTCCCTGCGGGCGTAGTTCTCGACCGCGAAGCGGGTCAGGATGAACGCCGGTACGGCTACATACAGGAAGATCCTGAGTATGGTGAGGTTGTTGTCATCATTGATCAGATTTACTATGACGCTGCTGTGTATGGGCTTGAACATCTCTTGGAAGAGAGCCGAGTCGAATACGGTCTGTCCCGCGGCTTTGTCAAACGCGAGCATATTGCTGCCTATAGCCTGTCCGCCTATATAAGCGGTCGGGAGCATAAGACCGAGGAATATCGCGACAAAAAGCACCGCTGCCATAGCCTTGGTACGATATTTGTTGAACGGCAAGCACATTGAGAAGACTACCACTATGCCCGCGATAGAGGTGAGCACGGTCATCATGGGACGGACGTTGACGTCTGTGATGAACGGCTCATAGCCGTAGTACTTGGGTATGGTGTTGAGCAGTATGGGCAGCAGTACGGCAACGGAGGCGAGAGCGCCCGCGGTGATCGCCTGCGGGATGATGTTGCGCATGAACGAGCCCTTGATCGGTGTGCGTCGGGGCTCGAGAGAGAGCAGGAATCCGCCCGTGCCGATGACAGCCGCTTCGAGCATATACATATTCTCTATGGAGAACCACATCTGGGCTTTCGCGAGCGGAATAAGCGCGAAAGCGAGGATGAACACGATAGTGGACTTCATCAGATAGAGGACGGAGGTCTTTTGGATGTTGCCGATGACTCGTCTGCCCTCGCCGACTACCTCTTTGAGGTGGCTGAAGTCGTTATCGAGCAGGACTACGTCGGCGCATGACTTAGCGGCGTCGGTAGCTTTTGCAAAGGAAATAGAGGAGTCTGAGCGGCGCAGAGCGAGGATATCGTTTACGCCGTCGCCTGTCATGGCTACCTTGTGGCCCTTAGCCTGAAGAGCCATGACCAGAGCCTCTTTCTGCTCGGGAGATACTCGGGCGAACACCGTGTACTCCTCGGCTATAGAGGGGATGTCCTCAAGGGGCACGCCCGCGAGAGATATATACTTGTCAGCGTTGACTATGCCGCATTTTTCGGCGATTATGCTGACTGTCAGCGGGCTGTCGCCGGAGATGACCTTTACGGTGACGCCGTTCTCGCGGAAGAACTTGAGCGTATCGGCTGCTGTCTCGCGGATATGATCCTCGATAGCGATAAAGGCTATCAGCTCGCCGTCGAGAGTCAGCGCTATGACGCGGTTGCCGAGTTTGGCTCGCTCGACAACATATGAGAAGCGCTCGTCATCCTGACTGAGAAGATAGTCGGGAGCGCCCATGAGCAGTTTTTTGCCGTTATTATATATAAGACCGGAATATTTGTTGGCGCTGGAGAAGGGGATAGCCTCGCGGATATCGGCATTTTCATCCGTGCCAAAGCGCTGGAATACCGCCTCGGAGGTAGCGTTGCGCTCGCCTGCCGAAGCCATAAGCGCGCGGGCGTGAGCCTCGACCTCTTCCATGGGTATAAAGGCTTTGACCTCGCACACGCTCATGGTGCCGTCGGTGAGGGTACCTGTCTTATCGAGGCAGATAACATCTACCCGGGAGAGGTTTTCGAGAGAATAAAGCTCCTGTACGAGAGTCTGCTTCTTGGTGAGCTGGGCTATGGAGACCATAAGAGCTACCGAGGTGGTGAGCACGAGACCCGTGGGAATCATGCCTATACCGAACATACCGTCGGTGAGTACGATCAGCGACCATGTGACGGGATCGCTCAGCGACATCGACAGACCGTTCCAGATAGCTGTGTTCGAGCCCGTTATGCTGATTTTGATAGCGAGGGTGGCGGTAACTACGGCGACTACTATGCACAGACATACTGTCAGCACTTTGATGATCTTCATGATAGAGGTCATCAGCTCTGACTTATGTCCCGATGAGCTCTTGACCTTGCGGGTCAGCTCCGCGGCGTAGGTGTCGTTGCCGATCTTATCGGCTCTGCAGCGCGCTGAGCCGACGATGATAGAAGAACCCGAGAGGATGGTGTCGCCGGCGCGCTTTTTGACGTGGTCGGACTCACCCGTCAGCATGGACTCGTCCACATCGACCTCGCCTGTCAGCACGGTAAGGTCGGCTGTCGCCTGATCTCCCGCCGATACGGCTACTATGTCATCCAGCACTATGTCGGTCGCGTCGACGGTCACGGTCTCGCCGTCGCGGACGACGCGGCTCTTGGTGCCGGTCACTATACGCAACTTCTTGATGGTTTTAAGGCTCTGTATCTCCTGAAAAGATCCCATGCCTACGTTCATGATAGCCGGGATCAGAAAGATGAACTTGGAGAAGCCGAAGTTATTATTGACTATATCCGAGCGTCCGATCGCGTTGAGGTATATCATGAAGATGATGAATACACCCGCGATGATCATCAATACGACGTTGAAAAAGGTGAACAGATTGCCCGCGATGATCTTGGGGATAGTCTTTTCGTTAGGGTCGGTGGCGACATTGACGTAGCCTTTGGAGCGCCGTTCTTCGACCGCCTGCTCGGACAGTCCCGTGTCCGCGGACGCCTGTATCCGTTCTACAGGCGGCTTTTCTATAAGTTTTTTACTCATATACTCTCTCCTCGGTCATAATTATACTACTATATATTATCATAAAAGCGGTAGGTTTGCAAGGTTTATATATATTTGCGAGATTCATATAAAAAACAATGCCACCGTGGGGTGGCATTGTTTAAGATACGGTATCAACCGAATATATCCTTTAGCTTATCCATGAAGCCCTTGCGCTTCTGGTAGTTTTTGTCGCCTGTGCTGTCCTCAAACTCGCGGATGAGCTGTTTTTGCTTGGAGCTGAGGTTTTTGGGCACCTCTATGACGACTCTGACATACTGGTCGCCGCGGCCTCTGCCGCCGAGATGCTGTACGCCCTTGCCCTTGAGCTTGAAGATATCGCCGGGCTGGGTGCCGTCGTGTATATCGTAGCTCGACTTGCCGTCGAGGGTAGGTACGGTGACGGTGGCTCCGAGAGCCGCCTGAGTAAAGGTGATGGGCAGGTCGCACCAGATGTCGTCGCCTCTGCGCTCAAAGATGGGATGGGGACGGACGTTGATGAAAACGTGCAGATCGCCCGCGGGGCCGCCGTTGGTGCCCGAGTTGCCGTGTCCCGCTACGTTGAGCACCTGCTCATCGTTGATGCCGGCGGGGATGTTGACCTCGACGGTCTTTTTGCGGCGTACCTGACCGCGTCCGTTACAGGTGCGGCAGGGGGTCTCGACGATCTTGCCTCTGCCCTTGCACGCGTCGCAGGGACGGGAGGTCTGCACCGCTCCGAAGGGAGTGCGCTGGTTGATAGTGACCTGACCTCTGCCGCCGCAGGCTGTACAGGTCTTGGGCGTGGTGCCCTTCTGCGCGCCTGTGCCGTTACAGTCCTTACAGGTGGTTATCGCCTGATACTGAACGGTCTTTTTACAGCCCTTGGCCGCCTCTTCAAAGCTGACGTTGAGCACCGTCTCTACGTCGGTACCGCGTCGCGGCGCGTTGGGGTTAGCCGCGCGTCTGCCTCCGAAGCCTCCGAAGAAGCTCGAGAATATATCGCCGAAGTCGATATCCTGACCGAAAGGCGAGCCTGCCGAGCCCGCGCCGAAGTTGGGATCTACGCCCGCGTGGCCGAACTGGTCGTAGCGAGCCTTTTTGTCGTGATCGGACAGTACCTCGTACGCCTCGTTGACCTCTTTGAACTTAGCCTCAGCCTCGGCGTCGCCGGGGTGCAGGTCGGGGTGGTACTTCTTAGCCGCCTGACGGTATGCCTTTTTTATCTCATCGTCCGTGGCGCTCTTGTTTACGCCGAGGACCTCATAGTAATCTCTTTTGTCTGCCATAAGTTCACCACGTTTCAAGTGAATCCGCGGGAGGAGCAAGCTCCTGCCCTACGTTTTGAAAAACGTACATATGCGGACGGGCAAAGAAAGCGTCTTGCCCGCCCGTATATCATATCACAATATTTGCTTAACGTAAAGGGGATAATTATCAGTCTACGTCCTTGTAGTCGGCGTCGTATACGTTGCCGTCGTTGCCGCCCTGAGCGCCTTGGTTGGGGTTATAACCGCCCTGTGTGGGGTCGGGACCGGGCTGAGCGCCCGCCGCCTGACCTGCCGCGGCATTCTGCTGATACATCTTGGCGCCTACGTCCTGCAGGCTCTTCATCAGATCGTCCTTAGCGCTCTTGATGAGGTCGGAGTCGTTTTTGGAGATAGCCTCTTTGACCGCGGCGATCTTGGTGTTGAGGGTGTTCTTGTCGTCCTCTGCGATCTTATCGCCGTTGTCGGAGATGAGCTTTTCAGCCTGATAAGCAACCTGCTCAGCCTCGTTCTTGGAGTCTACCTCTTCGCGGCGCTTCTTATCCTCTGCGGCGTACTGCTCAGCCTCCTTGACAGCCTTGTCGATGTCGTCCTTAGACATGTTGGAGGTGTTGGAGATAGTGATCTGCTGCTGAGCGCCTGTGCCGAGATCCTTAGCGGATACGTTGACGATGCCGTTGGCGTCTATATCAAAGGTAACTTCGATCTGCGGGATGCCTCTGGGAGCGGGAGCGATGCCTGTCAGAGCGAACAGACCGAGCTGCTTGTTGTCGCGGGCAAACTCACGCTCGCCCTGTAAGATGTTGATCTCGACCTGAGTCTGGTTGTCTGCCGCCGTGGAGAAGATCTGGCTCTTCTTGGTGGGGATAGTGGTGTTGCGGTCGATGATCTTGGTCATGACGCCGCCCATAGTCTCAACGCCCAGTGAAAGGGGAGTGACGTCGAGCAGCAGGAGGCCGTCTACCTCGCCGCCGAGAACGCCCGCCTGGATAGCGGCGCCGATAGCTACGCACTCGTCGGGGTTGATGCCCTTGAAGGGTTCTTTGCCGATAAGGGACTTAACAGCCTCCTGTACGGCGGGGATCCTGGAAGAACCGCCGACCATCAGTACCTTGTCGATCTCGCCGATGGACAGACCCGAGTCGGAAAGCGCGCTTCTTACCGGACCCATTGTCTTTTCGACCAAATCAGCCGTGAGCTCGTTGAACTTAGCTCTGGTCAGAGTGAGGTCAAGGTGCTTGGGGCCTGTGGCGTCTGCTGTGATGAAGGGCAGGTTGATGTTGGAGGTGGTAACGCCTGAGAGCTCGATCTTAGACTTCTCGGCAGCCTCCTTGAGGCGCTGCATAGCCATCTTGTCGGCGCTGAGGTCTACGCCTGTCTCAGTCTTGAAGGACTGTACCATCCAGTCGATGATACGCTGGTCAAAGTCGTCGCCGCCGAGACGGTTGTTACCCGCTGTGGCGAGAACCTCCTGTACGCCGTCACCGATCTCGATGATGGATACATCGAAGGTGCCGCCGCCGAGGTCGTATACCATGACCTTCTGGTCGTTCTCTTTGTCTATACCGTAGGACAGAGCCGCTGCTGTAGGCTCGTTGATGATACGCTTAACGTCGAGACCCGCGATCTTGCCTGCGTCCTTGGTAGCCTGACGCTGAGCGTCGGTGAAGTACGCGGGTACGGTGATAACGGCTGAGTTTACCTTTTCGCCTAAATAAGCCTCGGCGTCAGCCTTGAGCTTCTGGAGCACCATAGCGGAGATCTCCTGAGGAGTATAGCCCTTGCCGTCGATATTTACCTTGTAATCAGAGCCCATCTCTCTCTTGATAGAGGATACGGTGCGATCGGGATTGGTGATAGCCTGGCGCTTAGCGACCTGACCTACCATTCTCTCGCCTGTCTTGGAAAATGCAACTACCGATGGGGTCGTTCTCGCGCCCTCGGCGTTTGCGATAACTACGGGCTCGCCGCCCTCGATAACTGCTACACATGAGTTTGTTGTACCTAAGTCGATACCGATTGTCTTTGCCATAATAATACCTCCATATTAGTTGATAGTAATTAGTTGTCAGTTAATAGTTATTATTTATATGATCAACGGTGAAGTTGTCTTCGCCTATATTTACGCGTTCGCTACTACTACCATAGCGTGGCGGATGATCTTGTCGCCTATTTTGTAGCCCTTTTGGTATACGGCGGCTACAGAGTTCTGCGGCAGGCTCTCATCCTCGGTCATGGAGACCGCGTTGTGCAGCTCGGGATCGAACGTATCGCCTATCTCGCAGAAAGGCTCGACCTTGAGCTTTTCAAAGCACTTGCTGAGCTGCTGAGCTATCAGCTCCATGCCCTTTTTGAACTCTTCGGGGACATCCTTGCCCTCGAACTGTGAGAGAGCGTTGGTCATGCTGTCCGCTAAGGGCAGCAGCTCCTTGATCGCTCTCGCGGTAGCGTCGTCGTAGATCTGGAGCTTCTCTGCCGAGGTGCGCTTGCGGTAGTTCTCATACTCCGCGTACAGCCTCAGATACTTGTCTTTCTCGGCTTTCAGCTCCTCTGTGAGCTTTTCTTCGGCTGTAGGCTCCGTGCTCTCCTGCTCCTGCTCGGGCTGTTGAGCTGTTTCTTCGACCTTTTCTGCCTGATCCTCGACCTTGGCGGTCTCTTCGGTCTCGGGCTTCTTCTTTTCTTTCTTCATGGATAATCACTCCTTAGGGCAGAACAGATAAATACGAACCCGGTTTAGCCAGTCATATTTCTGCCTGTCCTTTGTTAAAATGCTCGTAAACCCGTCAGGGTTTACTGTGCTTTTGCCTCGGTCAGACAAAAATCTGACTCAGCTAAACTCCTTTGGACTTTCTATCAACGAGTTTTTTAGCAAGTTGCGGTGCGGAGGTCGCAGACAGGCTGGCGCCTGTCAAGACCGACAAGCCGGAAATTGCAGAAACAGCGTGATAGAAAGCGAGTTTGTATTTGTCTGTTCTGCCCTACAGCAGATCGCCGATCGCCCGCGATACACATCCCGCGGCGAAGATGACCTCGCTCATAATGGTTTTATAGTCTATCCTCAGCGGAGCTATGACTGCTACCGCTCCGGCGTTGCTGCCGCCGATCTCATATCGAGCCGCTATCACGGCGCTGTCTTTGAGCTCCGCTATACCCGACTCATCGCCTATATATATAGTATTGGCGCGGCTGTTGTTGAGCAGTCCCGACAGGCTCTTGGTATCGCCGAGGAACCGTATCGCGTTGCGCGCGCCGTTGAAGTCGTAAGCGTCGGAGAACAGCAGGTTAGTCTGTCCCGATACGGTCACGTTGATCTCCAGAGCGCTCTGTACCGCGTCATATATCGCGACCAGAACATCGGGAATGAACAGCGTCAGCTCGCCCATGCCGGACGCAGCCGACTGCAAAAAGCCTTTGGTAATGTCGCTGAGCCTTACGCCCGCGAACTCCTCGTTGACAGCCTTGTCGAACATGGTGAGCAGCTGAGGCGTGAGCACGAACTCACATCTGAACAGCCTTGACTGTACGATGCCGTTGGACGCTACCAGAACAGCCATGGATGTGTGTCTGCCCGTGGATACGAAGCGTATGCGGTGGACTCGAGCGTCGTCGGATGAGGGGGTGGTAGCCGCCGCGGCGGCATCGCTGAGCTGTGCCAGAGCCCCTACAGCGCGGCTGAGGATGCTCTCGGGAGTCTGTGAGCCCGATCGGATGCCTCGCTCGATATTCTCGCGCAGTCTCTCTGAAAGCAGCGCGGGCCGCATCAGGTTATCTATATAGTAGCGGTAGCCCGCCTTAGTGGGTACTCTGCCTGCCGATGTGTGCGGCTGGAAGAGGTAGCCCTCGTCGTCAAGCGCCTTTAGCTCGTTGCGTATGGTCGCGGACGATACCCCGAGGTCGGTCAGCGTCTGCAGCGCCTTGGAGCCTATCGGCTCACCCGATTCGATGTACTTCTCGACTACGGCG
Organism: uncultured Ruminococcus sp.; assembly: GCA_902776975.1. Lineage (GTDB taxonomy): Bacteria > Bacillota > Clostridia > Oscillospirales > Acutalibacteraceae > Ruminococcoides. The sequence goes on along the minus strand of CACYSI010000002.1, from coordinate 72,600 downwards.
GACAGTATCTTCTCTTTTCGTAATGCGAGCCCCATACCGTTCGCCTCCTTTGCAGCCGGACATCGGAGCGCTTGTTTCTTATCGGTTAGCACTCTAAGCGGTCGAGTGCTAACTTACAATACTTAGTATAACCGAAAATCAGAAAAAGTCAATATTTTATTTGTGAATTTTTTGTAAAGCAGGGATTAGTTGGTGGTTAGTAGTTGGTAGTTGGTGGTTAGTAGTTGACGGTTGGTAGTTGGTTGGTAGTATATACTTTTTGTAGGGGAGGGTCGCGGCACGCGTGCCTGACCCTACCGCCGTACAGCGAGTGCCGCGCGCCGAAGCTGAAACCCCGATATTATATCCGATGTGTCGGTTGTATGAGGCGTTTGTGTTATGTCGCCTGCGGCGAACGGGTGGGTAAAGACGTCGCCCTTACAATCTGTAAGCCGCATAGCTCGGAATATTTTTGATTCGCGGCTGTGACTTCCGATTGCCGAAGGGATAGGCTCTGTATATACAAAATATTAAGGGGACGCCGGATGACGTCCCCTTTTTGATGCTTTTGCAGGTTTTATTTCAGTCAGATCAAAGACGGCGCGGGAGGATCTGCCTGGCGGCTCTTTAGATACAGGGTTATGAAGATGCCGTAGACATACAGCACCGTGACGGCGATGTTGACGTACATCATGCCGCTGAACAGCAGCATCAGCAGCACAAAGCTGACGCCTACCGCTATCATGGTCAGAGCGAATCTCAGGTTGAAGGCGCAGCGCTTTTTGGACCGGATCGCGAGCAGGAACATGAAGATGAAATATGCTACAAACGAAGCGGATAGAAAAAGGGTCTTGGGCATAAGCGCGACCTCTTCGTCACGCATGAACTCCAGCGCTACGGAGATGTTGTTGAGCGCGAGTATCAGAAAGACATGGATCAGCATATAGCCTGTGCCGACCGTCTGCCGCTCGCGGTCTATGATGCGGTTGTACATCACGCCGTAGGTCAGGAACAGCCCCACTACTATCAAAAACGCCATCAGCGAGAAGTATATAGTGTTAAGGGTCAGCTCTCCGCTGAAGTATGAGGCTATGACGATGATCATCTCGCCGAAGGTGAATACGACATACAGCATCGCGCGCTCGGTGAGGTGGGCGAAGTCTACGGGCACCTTTGCGCTGATCCTGCCCGACAGAGAGGTGGCGAATATGCCGAAGAGTATAGGCACATAGGCTGTGGACACGCCTGTTTGGCTGAATATCAGCATATGTACGCCTACCAGCGCAGCCTCGATGAACAGCACCGTCGCTTTGCGCTTGAGCTGACGACAATGATCGGGCTCGTCGGGGTGGTTGCGCAGCTCGATGATGTGCTGTATGCCGAGGTTTAGCAGTATCAGTATCCACGCTACGCAGTAGCGGTAGAATGACGACTGCCATACAAGGGTGATTCCGTCTGCCATATGGTACAGCAGATACATATTGACGCATAGGAAGATGTGGTCGCGTACGCTGTTGCGGCCGTACAGGTTGATATAGAAGGTGCTGAAGTTCCATATCTGGATGATGGCGAGCGTGCTGAGCATATAGGCGAAGAACACACCTCCCGGGATGAAGCCGCCCTCGGTATGGCTCAGCAGAGAGTTGTTGCGCCCGACTATGTATACAAAGATAAGGTCGTAGATCAGCTCAAGATACTCGACCTTTTTCTCTTCTTTTTGTTTTGAAAGCACCGATAAAGCGGGTTTACTTGATTTTGACATATTTTTGATCTGTTCACTCCCCGTTTTTCGAATCTTTATGTTGATTTTATTTTATCATACGCAAAAAGCTCTTGCAATCCAAAAATAAGGGAGGTTATTTGGATAATATGTACATGCGAGCGTTTTTTCACATACCTTTCACGATAGCGTCAAACCGCTGTCATAATATTGGGCTATGATATAGACATCAAACATACAGGAGGTATGCGAAATGAAAAACAATAAACATTTGATAAAAGCGGGCGCGGCGCTCTTAGCGGTACTGATGACAGCGGGTGCGGCAGGATGCGCGGCGAACAACGGCGTCTCGACAGCAGACGAGAGTTCGACGACAGCAGCATCACAGGCGGCGACTGACGCTGCCGTACAGACAGCGACACAGACGGAGGTAAAGGCTCTGTCTGAGGGCGATATCACTGTCAACGAAACGATAGAGAACAGCGCAGGCGGCGAGCACGCGATACTCGCCGACGGTGAGACCGTGACCTACAAAAACACCAAGGTCGTCAAAACAGGCGACAGCGACAGCGGCGACGAGGCTGATTTTTACGGAGATAACGCAGCTTTGTTCGCGACAAACGGCGGCACGCTCGACCTGAGCGATATGGTCATCAAGACGGACGGTACTCACGCCAACGCCGTGTTCAGCTACGGCAGCGGAACGACGGTGAATATCTCAAACAGCTATATCGAGACCTCGGGCAACTGCTCGGGAGGCTTGATGACCACCGGCGGCGGTACGATGAACGCAAAAGACTTGACCGTGACGACCTCGGGCAACTCCTCGGCGGCTATCCGCTCTGACAGAGGCGGCGGCGACGTGAACGTATCGGGCGGTAACTACACGACCTCGGGTACAGGATCGCCTGTGATCTATTCGACCGCCGATATCACCGTGGATGACGCGACGCTGACCTCGACGGCGTCTCAGGGGGTAGTGGTAGAGGGCAAGAACAGCGTCACACTCAACAATGTTACCTTGAACGCCGACAACAACAAGAAAAACAGCGATAAGTCGAGCCGGTATCAGGCTGTGATGATATATCAGAGTATGTCGGGCGACGCGGCGCAGGGCACATCGTCTTTCACCATGAACGGCGGTACGCTCACTAACGCAAACGGCGATATCTTCTTCGTCAACAACACCGCCACCGATATCAGTCTGACGGGAGCGGATATAGTCAACAACGATACGGACGGCGTCTTTCTCAGAGCCGCGGCGGCAGGCTGGGGCAGCGACGGCTCCAACGGCGGACAGGTCAACCTAAACGCGTCAAAGCAGACGATCAACGGCGATATGATCGTGGACGATATCAGCGTGCTGAACCTGTATCTGAAGGATAAATCGAGCTTCAACGGCGCGATAAATTCCGACGGCAGCGCGGGCGAGGTATATGTAGAGCTCAACGGCGGCTCTAAGTGGACGCTGACCGCGGACAGCTATATAAGCTCTCTCACCTGCGACGCGGACAGCATAGACCTCAACGGACACACCCTGTATGTAGGCGGAGTCGCCTATACCGCGGGCACGGCTTCTACGGGCAGCGCTGTCGAGTTTACGACAAGCAGCTCGGGCGGCGGCGCTCCCGATAAGCCCGGCGAGGGCGGAGGTCACTCGGGCGGTACACCTCCCGCAAAGCCCGAATGATAAAACATAGTAATAATATAATGACAAATGCTTTGCTCCCGCTTCGACCACGACGCGGGAGCTGTTTTGACTTTGAAAATATATCCGATTTATTATCGTAAAGGATAGAAATAATCGTCAGGCTGTGTTATTATTGATAAAAGATCATAAGGAGAGATAATCATGGAATTTGATAAGGTCATCAGAGAGAGGTACTCTGTACGCAAATATAAGCCGGATATGCTCACGGATGATGAGCTGGGCGCTGTACTTGAGGCGGGTATGCTTGCGCCTACGGGCTGTAACTATCAGCCTCAGCGGATATATGTGCTGAAAAGCGACGGCGCCGTAGCTAAGATCAGAGAGCTGTCGCGCTGCGCCTTTGACGCGCCTGTGGTGCTTATCATAGCTCTCAAAGAGTCAGAGGACTGGAAAAGCCCACTCGAGGAGGGCTGCCGCGCGGGTATACAGGACGTCAGCATAGCAGCCGACCACATGATGCTCGCGGCTTGGAACATCGGTATAGGTTCGTGCTGGGTCAACTACTTCAAACCGAGCGAGGTCAAGGCGGCTTTCTCTCTGCCCGAGGACGAGACTCCCGTACTGCTGATGACTCTGGGCTACCCCGCGGATGACTCAAAGCCCGCGAGACTGCACGGCGAGAGCAAGCAAGTAGACGATATAGTCAGATACCTGTGATGATCGGGAGCGGAGTTTATGGATTTGTTTAGAAAGAAGCAAAAGGTGCGAAAATACATCCGTTTTTACGGCTGGGTGCAGGCAGTGGGCTTTCGATACAGGGCTATGCAGGCGGCTGAGCACTACGGCGCTACGGGCTGGGTGCGTAATGAGTATGACGACTCCGTATCTATGGAGATACAGGGCACGGAGAGTCAGATAGATGATGTTATAGCCGCGATAGAGCGCGGCACCTACATACGCATAGACCGCATGGAGGTCAAGACTCTGACCGTAGATCCCGACGAGAGGGGATTCAGGGTAAGATACCACTGAACGAGGGTTATTATCAGATTGACATTTATCGGCAAAAAGCCTATACTGTGTACATAATATGATTCGGAGATGATATAATGATACTTGCCATACTGTCCGCTGTGGCGTGCTTCGCGGCGGCTATCATAATGCTGACGCCGTACTTTCGCAGGATAACTCTGCTCAGACCTATGGCGTGCTACCTCATCTTTGAGGGAGCGTGGCAGATCTTCTCATATCTGATCTGCGATATCTATCCCACCTCTCAGGTGCCGGGATATGTGAACCGCATAGGTACGATACTGATAGTTGTGTACTATATCTTCATGCTGCTGATGACGCTTTCTAAGTCTAAGCGAAAGAAGAGGGATAAGTGATGGGCTATCTGTACGCGGCTGTATGGCTGCTAATCGCGGGCTACCTGCTGTATACCGCTATACGGCGCAACCGTACCCCGATACTGTTCATCCTGTCGGGCTTCATGTTCTTTATGGCTGTATGGGAGCTGGTAGACACCATATCTCCGGCTGATCTCAAGAGCGGCGTATACGGCTGGATATACCGCGGAGTTGCCTTGGTCGCGCTTATTTTATGTTTGATATGGTTCTTCAGGAGCAGAAGGGGCGAGTAAGCCCGCTATATCTTGTGGCGTGATGAAAGCCGTATACAAGAGAGAAAAAAATATACGGAAATTTAATAAAATACTTGCATTTTACGCCCATTAATGTTATTATTTATTGTACGTGAAAACGTGTATCCCCGATTTCGGCGCCGTGTTAAACCGATTTCGGATTGCTATTTATTGTATCTTTAAGGAGGTGGGACAATGCCTAATATCAAATCAGCTAAGAAGCGCGTTAAGGTCATCGCTACCAAGACAGCTCAGAACAAAGCCCTCAAGTCCGCTCTCAAGACCTATGTCAAGAAGGCGTACATTGCGGTTGATACAAACGCTGATAACAAGGCTGAGGCTGTTCGTCTTGCTACTAAGAAAATCGACCAGGCTGTCGCTAAGGGTCTTATGCACAAGAACACAGCTGCCAGAGCTAAGTCTTCTCTCGCAAAGCGCCTGAACGCTTCAGCGTGATCAACGGATTATTAACTCTAAAAGCAGGTCTACGCCTGCTTTTTTTGTTTGTCGGAAATCGCGCAAATTATAAGATTCTTCGCTGCGCTGAGAATGACAAAAGACTGTAGATGCATGTTTATACTAATTTCAAATAAAACCCTTTAACATCTATTGCGTTAAATTCCGCATAGCTGCGTTGTCGTCGTCGCTCGCTGCACTCGGTAGGCATATCCGGTTGGTATGCCTTGACCTCGTGTTGCGGCTCCTCCTCTCCCCATAACGCGGGGCGTTATGGGGA
>CACYSI010000002.1:0-66839 GCA_902776975.1 uncultured Ruminococcus sp. | reverse complement strand
TTTGGACAACACCTCAAGCCTGCCTGCGATCTCCGCCTTGCTCTGCGAAATTTTCCGCAAATATCTTGTTTAAGCGTTTTAATTGAAATTAGTATTAAAGGGCTGCCGTGGGGCAGCCCTTTAATGTATCTTGAAACATTTATTTGCTTACATATTCGCCTACGGGTACGGGGACCTTGATGTGGGTCGAGTAGCGCAGGATGTATGTCGCGTCAACTACCGTTATGTCACCGTCGCCGTCTGCGTCGCCGCGCTCATTCATATGCTCGCTGCTGTACGGTACCTTGATCATGGTAGCGTGGCGCTGGACATAGGTAGCGTCTACAGCGGAGATATCCTCGTCACCGTCGATATCTCCGAGCATGAATAGCACAGGCTGGGGCTCGGTATACTCTTCAAAGGCTGAGGTCATCGTGACCTGATCCGAGGTGTAAGGTGATTTGAACTCTGACTTGTTGATGACTCTTGTGAGGGCAAAATCGCTGAGCGCGAGCGTGGTGAGATTTGTGCTGATATCCACTGTACCCGGAGCTATGACCGTGTATGTGGATATGACCAGATAAGAGTCGGGGCTGTTGAACTTTAAGCCGTTGTTGAGTGCGGGATTTGACGCGTTGAACTTAAGAGTATCGCCGCCGTTATAGCCTGCCATACCGAAGCTGCCCGCCACGGGGAGCATAGCGGAAGCGTCCTTGATAAGTCCGTATTCGTCTGTCTCGTCTATCAGAGAGAGCACGGAGGGGTCGAAGGTCTGACTTCCCGCGAAGCCCGAGACGTTACCGTCGTTGATACCCGCGAGATCGAGAGAGGTGTAAACGGTGAACACATCGCCTACGCTGAAGGTCTTTGAATAGGTCTTGACACCGAAGGTGTAGAGATTGACGACAGCGCTGTCGCCGGACACGGTCTCAGCCGAAGCCGCGACGGAAAATACCGAAGCGATGAGAGCCAAAGCCAAAAATAAAGCTAATACTTTTTTCATGTTGATCCTCCTGTAAATTATTATTCAAAACTATTCTATCATATTGTACCCTAATAGGCAATCCAAAAATCATACTCAAAAATTGGATATATTGCACATCAAAAGTATAAAAAGGGGCTGTCGCACTAAGCGTGCGACAGCCCCTCGTTGTTCGGTGTCACAGTATTATTTGTTAGCCTCGAGATACTTGACGATATCGCCTACGGTTTCGAAGGTCGCCAGCTCCTCGTCGGGGATGACGATACCCTTCTCCTCCTCTATGGTCATGAGCATCTGGAGCACATCGAGGCTGTCGGCGCCGAGATCTTCTTTGATGCGGCTGTCTAAGGTGATCTCCATGCCGTTGAGGTGCAGCTGTTCATCGAGTATGGTTTTGAGTTCTTCAAACATTTTTATCTCTCCTTGATTAGTTAGTGGTTGGCTTATTGAATTAGGAAATAGGAATTAGGAATGAGGAATTATGGGAAACTCTGACACGCGTGTCAGAGTTTTGGATTTGAATGGTTGGTGGTTGGCGGCTGGTTATTGAATGTAGGCGAGAGCCTCTTCTATCTCGCGGTTCATCTCTCCGGACGACATACGGTACGCCTGATCTATGCAGATCTTGACCGCTTTTGCGTCGGAGCTGCCGTGACCCTTGACGATGGTCTTTTCACAGCCGAGCAGTACCGAGCCGCCGTAGTTGTGGTAGTTCATGAACTCCTTTTCCTGCATAAACATATTCTTCATCAGCAGGGCGCCGAGCTTGTATATCGTCTTGGAGTATATGTCCTTTTTGAGCTTTTTGAGCAGCTCGAGCGCCGTGCCCTCGGTGGTCTTGACCAGCACGTTGCCCGAGAAGCCGTCGCATACCACAAGGTCGTATCTGCCCGAGAGCAGATCGCGGCTCTCCATATTGCCGACGAAGTTTATACTTTCGCAGTCCTTGAGCATGGGGTAAGCCGCCTTGCGCAGGTCGTCGCCCTTCTCGCTCTCGGTGCCGATGTTGAGCATGGCTACGCGGGGGCTCTTTATGCCGTAGACGTTTTTGAGGTACGCTGATCCGAGTATAGCCTGATGCAGCAGCATCTCGGGTGTGATATCGACGTTGGCTCCGGAGTCGCAGATGCCTACGATGCCGCCGTCCATGGTGGGCAGTACGGGGCAGAAGGCAGGTCTGCGGATGCCGCGTATGCGCCCTATACGCAGGGTCGCGGCGGCTATCAGCGAGCCTGTAGCGCCCGTCGAGACCAGACCGGCTATATCGGGCTCCTTGCGGAGCATGGATATGGCTTTGATCATTGAGCTGTCGCGCTTGAGGCGGATAGCGTCGGTGGGCTTGTCCTCGCCCGTAATGACGTCGGGCGCGTGGAGTATCTCTATCCTGTCAGACTTACAGCCGAGGCGGTCAAGCTCGGATTTTATGATATTTTCGTCGCCTGTCAGTATCAGCTCTAAGTCGCCGTGCTCCCGCAGAGCGAGTACAGCGCCCTCAACGTTGGCCGAGGGACTTTTGTCGCCGCCGAAGCAGTCTACGATTATTTTCATATTAGTTTGCTCCCTTTGCTAAATGGAGACTATGTCAGTTTCTTGATATAAGCGCGTCTGCGCTTGTGGTTTACCGATTTAAAACGTTTCCACTGGTTGAGTATCGAGTAGTTGGTCTCGAGGTTCAGGTTGGTCTCGGCGTACTCTATACCGTCGTTTTTCAGCATATCTATAACGGCGCTGCATATGATCGCCGATACGCCGCGGTTGAGATATGTCGGGTCGACCGCGATAAGACCGAGGTCGATCACATCGGGCTTTTTGATAGCCTTGAGCAGTCTTATCAGAGCGGGCGGAGTGAGCTTGCCGCGCGACTTCTGCACCGCTTTGGCTATGGACGGGAAGCATACGCCGATGCATACCGCTCTGCCGTTTTCATCGAGGATGATCGCGACGTGCTTGAGATCGACTATCAGCTTGAAGGACTTGATGATCTCGTCCTTCATCGCCTGTGTAAAGGGTACGGTGCCGTAGAGACCCTCATAGCCCTTGTCGATCAGGGCAAAAAAGTCGTCGCCGTATTTTTTGATGAAGTCATCTATGTTCTCAGCCTCTCCGATACGCAGATTGTAGCGCTTGATGACAAAGTCGCTCATCTTCTTCATAGAGCCGTCGTCTTCATCGGGAAGGTACAGCTTGAACTCGAGCCAGTCGACCTCTTTTTCGTATCCGAGGCTCTCGAGCATACCGCCGTAGTACTCGGCGTTATACTGCTCCTCAAAGGTAGACAGCTGATCGAAGCCCTCGACCAGCATACCCTCGCGCTCGAGATCGGAGAATCCGAGAGGCCCGCAGACCGTGTCCATGCCGTGAGCCTTTGCCCAGCTCTCGACAGCCGAGAATAAGCTTTCTGCGACCGCTTTGTCGTTTATCGAGTCAAAGCGGGTGAAGCGGGCGCGCTTTTCATTATTCTTAGCGTTAGAGGCGCGCTGGATGATGCCCTGTATGCGTCCGACTACCTTATCGCCGTCATAGGCGAGGTAGTTGACTATATCACAGGTATCGTTGTATATGAAATCGGGTGAGAACATCTTTTTTTCGTCACCGTACAGGGGCGGCACAAAGTAGGGGCAGTCCTTATACAGATCGAGCGGAAAGTCGATGAACTGTTTTTGTTCTTTTTTGGTCTTGACTTCTCTGACAGTTATCATAGTGACCTCGGGAATTAGTTGTTGGTTGGTGGTTGGTGGTTGGTAGTTGGTGGTTGGTAGTCGGTGGTTATTCGGGAGGTTGCCTCCCGGTTGCGTTTTCTATGTATCAAATAATAGAAATGATAAACCTCAAAAACCTGATATTATATCTTAAGTTACTGTGGGTTGAAACGTCAAATCCATGTCGCCTGCGGCGAACGGGCGGGTCAAGACCCGCCCCTACATGGTGATTGGTAGTTGGTGGTTGGTAGTCGGTGGTTTATTGAATCAGGAATTACGGGAAACGCTGACACGCGTGTCAGCGTATTGGATTTGATTGGCAATAATTTGGCGTGTTATGTTACAGGGATCTTCTCTTGCCGTGGAAGCACACGCCTACGGTGTTGGGACCGCAATGGCTGCCCGCAGTGGGGTTGACGTCGCAGATCTTTGTGCGCAGGTCGGCGCCGTAGCGCTCCTTGAGCATCTTTTCGATCTCTTCGGCTATATCGCGGCTGTCGGTGTGACCGATCAGAACGCGGTGGTCTTTGATATCCTCGCCGAGCTCGTCTACATAATGTACGAGTCTCTCCATAGCCTTGACTCTGCCCTTTTCTTTACCTACAGACACCATCTTGCCCTCTTCGTTCATATAGATGATGGGTCTGATGCCGAGCAGGGTGCCCATGGTGCCGGCAATGCCCGATACTCGTCCGCTGTGGCGGAAGAACTTGAGGTCATCCGCGAAGAAGTAGCATGCTACCTTGTCTATCTCGGTCTTTGACCACTCGAGTATCTCGTCTATGCTCCTGCCCGCCTTGTACATGTCTCCGATCTCTAAAACGGGGAGGAGCGAGCAAAGGGTGATGCCCTTGGTATCTATCTCATAGAACTTGCGCTCGGGGTACTTCAAGAGCAGCTCCTTAACGGCTATATCCATGTTGTCGAAGGTCGCCGTCATGTTGCGAGAGAAGTGGACGTACAGGATATCGTCGCCCGCCTTGAATATCGGCTCGAAGTAGTCGGTGTATCTCTGAGTCGAGATAGCCGAGGTGTTGGGCAGAGCGCCTGCTCGCAGCTTGTCGTAGAAAGCGTGCGCGTCAAAGACCTCAAAATCCTCATATGGATAGGTCGTCTCGCCGTCTATGGAGTACGGCATACTGATGAGATGATAGCCGAATTCTTTGGCTTCGGCGGGGGTTATATCCGTATCGGTATCTGTGAATAATACTAACATAGCTTCCTCCTTGATCAAGTTGGTATTGCCTATATTTTTACTCTAAAATGAGTATATAGTCATATATCGGCTGGTCGCCGTTTATCATGATGACCTCCGAGCGTCTGTAGCGCGCTGTAAGCTCGTCTGCCATCCTTGCGGCGGCGTCATCGTCGGCGTCGGCTCCCGCGAGTATCAGCAGGATGTCGCGGCTGCCCGCGTCTAAGCTCTCGCACAGTCCGAGCATAGCGTCCTCGGGGGTCTTAGCGTCTACATAGATATGATCGCCGACAAAGCCGATGTAATCATCCTTGAGTACGGCGACCTCTCCGCTGACGTCGCGCGAGGCTCTGGATACCATGCCCGTGACTACGCCCGCGGCTATCTCGTTGAGCTGAGCGGCTATCTCGTCGGCGCTGCCCGCGGACGGGTCGAACATAGACACCGCCGCGTAGCCCTCGCCGACGGTCTTGGTGCGGATGACTCTGATGTCGGAGCCGCCGTAGAGCTGAGCCGCCTGCTGAGCCGTCATGACGATATTGCTGTTGTTGGGGAATACATAGATCACCTCTGCTGAGACCTCGTCAAACGCTCTGACAAGATCCTCGGCTGAGGGATTCATGCTCTGTCCGCCGTCTACCACCGCGTCGCAGCCTAAAGATATGAACAGCTCTCTGAGTCCGTCGCCCGAGGCTACGGCTACGATGCCGTAGGGCTTTTTGTGCTCCTTTGAGCGGAGCTTGAGCTCCTGCATACCGTGGCTGCCGTTATGCTGCAGGGTCATGTTCTCGATCTTAGTGGTGAGAAACTCGCCGTATCTCTGACAGTGGTTGAGTATGTCTCCGGGGGTCTTGGTGTGGACGTGTACCTTGACGATACTGCCCTCTTTGAAGCAGACCACCGAATCGCCGACAGAGTTAAGCCACGCCGTGAAAGCGTCCGTATCGAAGCGGTCTATATCCGTTTTGCTCCTTTGCAGTCTGAGCAAAAACTCGGTGCAGTAGCCGTACTCGAGCACGCTGTCCTCGGTGAAGGCGTCAAGATCGACCGGTGAGCCTGCGGCCGGCGCGCTTGAGATCGACTCAAAGCTCTTTGAGCCGAGACCCTCGCGCATACCCTGGACGATATATACAAGGCCCGCTCCGCCCGAGTCTACGACTCCCGCCTCTTTGAGTACGTCGAGCTGCTCGGGTGTATGCTCTAAAGACTCTGACATAGCGGGGAGAAGTATGTCGAACAGCTCCTCAAAGCTATCGGGCGAGTTGTCTGTGAGCGTCTCCGCGCCCTCGCGGCATACGGTGAGGATGGTGCCCTCTACGGGTACGGATACCGCGCTGTATGCCTCGTCCACACCGCTCTGGATAGCGTTGATGAAGCCGTTGGTATCGAGAGCGTCGGCGTCCCGCATACCCTTGGCGAGACCCGCGAAGATACGCGAGAGGATGACTCCCGAGTTGCCTCTGGCGCCTAAGAGCATACCGCGCGCGGCGTCTGAGGCGGCGATGGATATGCTGTCCGACACGGCGGCTTTAGCCGCGCCGGAGTTGATGGTCATGAACATATTGTCGCCCGTATCTCCGTCCGGTATCGGAAAAACGTTAAGGTCGTTTACCGCCTTGCGGTTGAGATCGAGCCGCGCCGCGCCCGCGCGCAGCATGTTGAGGTACATGGTACCGTCTATTGTATGTGTCATCTTCTGTCCTTCTGTCTACAAATTATTACACAACTGTTGACTTTTGCCACATGTGTATAATATAATTAGTACAAACAAAAACATTATAACAGAAAAAAGTCAAAATTACTACTGTTTTACAAGATATTATCAAAAAAATGTTTAAATAATCAGAAATGACAATAAATGATCGGAAATGGTAAAAAATATGGTGAAACGAGCTACCGACCGCAGAGTCATAAAAACTAAAAGGGCTATCAAAAACGCGCTCATGCATCTGCTGAACGACAGGGATATCAACGATATCACCATCAGCGATATCGCCGCTCAGGCGGATATAAACCGCAAAACCTTCTATAACTACTACTCGGGTGTGCATGAGGTCATAGACGAGATGGAGGACGATATCATCAGTCATGTGGATGAGGCTTTGACCGATATCGACTTTATAGACAACCTCGAAAACCCGTATCTGATATTTGAAAAGCTTACCTCGGTCATCAGCACGGATATGGATACCTTCGGATATCTGCTGGGGATGAATACGAATGTCGGTCTGCTTAGCAAGATGGTAGACCTGCTCAAGGCTAAAGTCAAGTCCGTGATACTGCCTGTAGTAGAGCTTGACGAGCTGCGGCTCAACCTGATGCTCGAGTTCATGATCACGGGCATGGTAGCGGTATATAAGAGGTGGTTCAACTCGGATCGCAGGGCGTCTATAGATGAGATCAGCCGTCAGATGAACATACTCGCCTTCAAAGGGCTGAACGGATATCTTAATCTCGATTTTTGATATGGAAAAGAGTTTTGATTTGAAAAAGAACAATTCTGCCCGTTACGGTATGATCGACGCGGCGAGAGCGGTGGCGATCATCAACATGATAGCTTTTCACTTTATTTATGACTGCTTCAGCTTCGCGGGGGACTGGGTGAGGTTCAGCAGTCACCCGGCGGCGATAATATGGGAGAGATTCATATGTATGTCTTTCATAATCATATCCGGTATATCGCTCAACTTTACGCGCAGGGGATACAGGAGAGGACTGATCGTGCTGCTGTGCGGATGTGCGGTGACAGCCGTGACATACTTCTTCATCCCCGATCAGGTGATATGGTTCGGAGTGCTGAGCTTCTTAGGCTGCGCTATGATACTGACATACGCGCTGAGGGGTCTGCTGAATAAGGTCAATATGTGGGTCGGTACGGCTGTATCTCTGATACTCTTCATCCTGTGCTACGATATTCCTCAGGGATATATAGGGATATTCTCGTATCCGCTCATCAAGCTGCCCGAGGCGATATATGAGCTCAAGTGGCTCGCCTTTCTCGGCTTTCCGCACAGGAGCTTTTTCTCGGCTGATTACTTCCCGATACTGCCGTGGATCTTTCTGTATATCTTCGGCTATATCCTGTGGAGAGCCGTAAAGAGATACGGGCTTGATAAGCGGCTCGAGCGCAGCGTGCCTGTGCTGAGCGCTATAGGAAGACACAGCCTGTTGATATATATGGTACATCAGCCTGTGCTGTACGGTGTATGCTGGCTGATATTCAAGTTTATAAACCGTTAAACACTGATTGATCAAATATAGAAACGGAGCCGTGGTTTACACCTCGACTCCGTTGATTTTTGCTTTTTGTGTTTATTCTATATTGATTATCTCATAGCCTGAGGCTTTGGCGTAGTTTTTTACGATATTGCAGGCGGCAGTCTGTGGATATCCCTTTTCGTGGTTCGCCAGTACCGCCGCGAAGACGTCATGCTCGGGTATCATGAATATCGAGCTGTAGTATGACGGGATAAAGCCGTAGTGAAACAGCGTCTTGCAGTCGACCTCGTCCGATATCATCAGCCCGTAGCCGTAGCCCAGCTCCTCGGGGGAGCTGTAGTTCTCGATCATCTGCGCGTAGGTACTCTTGCTGACCACCTTGGCGTTAGTCAGACCCTTGTACCATTTGTACAGGTCGCCGGTGGAGGCGAGCATATCTCCGCAGCCGAATTCAAGTCCCTTATACTTGAAATAATCATCGTCGAACTCAGATCTGTCTGTACCTGCTACGGTGACGTCATAGCCGTAGCTGTAGTCGTCGATGAACGCCGCTGTCATGCCGAGAGGCTCAAAGATGTTCTCGCGGACATAATCGTGAAAGCTCTCGCCCGATACCTGCTCGACTATATCTGCGAGCAGAGCGTAGTTTGAGTCTGAATAGTAAAACTCTTCACCCGGCTCAAAGAGCAGCTCACAGTCGAAGACAAGATCCTTGATTATATTGCGGTTGAGCTGTGAGGCGTTCTCTTTTTTGACCATGACCATGTATGTTGAGTTGTCGGTATATGCCCACGCCGCGTCATCCGAGTACTCTATCGAGTAGTCGGGTATGCCGGAGCGCTGGCACAACAGTTGTCTGACGGTGATGTCCTTGCCGATGCTGTACTTGGGAAAGTATTGGCTGAGTTTATCGTCTAAATCAAGCTTGCCGTCCTCAAAAAGCTGCATAACCGAGGCGGCTGTGATCTGCTTTGTGACAGAGGCTACACCGTACTTTATATCGGATCCTTTGCCGCTGTAGTCGCCCTGAGCGAAGTCGAGTATCACCTCACCCTTGTCAACCAGATATACAGAGCCGCTGAAGTTCATGCGCCCGGCGTATTCGGTGAGCTTAGCCGAGATGTCCTTGTCGTTTTCGGAGGCATCCGCCAATGTCGGCAGAGCTGTCTCGAACTCTGTGGGTGCTTCTGTGACGGGCTCGGTGTTTGTGACCGGCTGAGTTACCTTACTGTTGTCGTTGATCACCATGGCGATTATTATCAGCGTTGCCGCTAAGATGAATGAGATGATAAGGATGAGCTTGTTTTTTATGTTTTTCATATATCTTCCATCCTTTCGGTGTGTAGTTGCTGTGATGAAAGCTCTGTTATTTATTCTTTTTCAGTCGTGAGATAACGATCTGAGCGCAAAGCCCCGTGAACGCTCCCGCGAGACATCCCGATACCAGTAAAAAGGGATAATACGCTAAAAGCTGCGGTGTTTGGGTGATGATCAGCGCCGCCGCCATCTGACCTGTGTTGTGCAGTATGGCTCCGAACACCGATGATATCCAGATGTGTTTTTCGTCGATAAACCGCCTGAGTATCAGCATACCGATCAGGCACAGCGCGGCGCCCGAGGCGCTGTATATCAGCGCGGCAAAGTTGCCCGCGAAAACCGCTCCGAGTATCAGCCTTACGACGGTTATCGCCGCAGCCTCATACGGCTTGTAGCGGTATATCGCGTATACCGTGATGATATTGGCGAGTCCTAACTTGATGCCGGGGATAGGGAAGGGGTTTGGGATCTGCAGTTCTACGACGAAGATTATCAGAGCGACCGCGGTCAGCACGGACAGCTCTGTCAGTCTCTTTACCTTAGGGTTCATAGCTACCTCGTTACGGCGTCTATGCCGTCTAAGCTTTCGGTGTACTCTATCACGAGCTGATGGGGCAGACAGACTATGGGCATCGAAGAGCTGCTCAGCCAGCCCATACGCACGCAGGTCTGATCGGGACAGTCGGCAGAGATGACCCTGACGCGGTGATCTCGTATCTCTACGGTATTTTTATGTCCGTCATACTCTACGTCAAAGCTCCTGTCGTCGGACGAGATAAGGTCGATAGTCTCGATGACCTTGCCGCCGCTTATGACGCGCACCGTACCGCGGGCAGGGGAGTTGAGCGCGAAAAATGTGCCGACAGCGCCCGCCGCGAATATCACTGCTATTATGATTATCATAACTTTATATTTCATATCATTATCTCGTATTCTTATAGGTGGCGGATAACAGCTTTCACCATTTTAGCACATTAAATCGCAACTTGCAACAATAATTATGTCTGAGCGTTAAGGGAAATTATGATTGACTGCTAAGGGATATTGTGTTAATCTTGAAGTATGAAAAAGACAGTAAAAGGCGTTATATGCGCCGTGATGCTTTTGATAACAGTCATACTGAGCGCTTGTTCGGGCATGAAGCCCGAGACAGCGAGCTTTGAAGCTATGGATACGCTCATGTCGCTGACGGTATACGGCGGAGAGGTAAGCTCACAGCTCAAAAGCGAGATAAATAAGCTCGACTCGCTGCTCGACGCTACCGACGAGGACAGCGAGATATACCGCATCAACCGCGACAAAAGCGCTGAGATCAGCTCCGATACCGACAGGCTGATCGGCAAGGCGCTCGCTCTGTGCGGGAGGCTTGACGGGTACTTTGACATCACTGTTTATCCCGCGGTGCTCGAGTGGGGCTTCACTACGGGCAAGTATGATATCCCCGATAAAGCCGCGCTTAAAAAGCTCGCCGAAAAAATCGACTACAGCCGTGTCGAGCACAGCGAGGGTCATGTGACCGTGCCCGACGGAACGATGATCGACCTCGGAGCCGTCGCCAAGGGCTATGCTGCCGAGAGATGCCTTGAGATACTCAGGGACAGCAAGGCGACAGCCGCCGTGCTCAATCTCGGCGGGACTATCGCTCTGTACGGCGAAAAGCCCGACAAAACTCCGTTCAAGGTCGGTATAGCCGACCCGGAGAATCCCGCGGGGTACTTCGGTTATCTGAGCTGCGGCGAGGGAATCATATCTACCTCGGGCGGCTATGAGAGGTATTTTGAGCGCGACGGTAAGCGCTATATACATATACTCGACCCTAAGACCGCCGAGCCTGCGGATAACGGTATACTGTCGGTGACGGTGATCTCTGATGACGGAACCGCGGCGGACGCGCTCTCTACCGCGCTGTTCGTAATGGGGCTCGATAAGGCTCTCGATCATTACAAAAACGGTTTCAAATCCGACGGCAGAGATTTCATCATCCTGACCGACAGCGGTGAACTATACGTCACCGAAGGGATATATGACGACTTTACCCTCGCTGAGGGTTATGACTATAAGGTAATTAAAGTTTAGGCAAGACGCGTACATTTGATTGTACGGTATTTATACGAAAGGAGAAACGTATGCGCAAGACCTCGCGTACAGGTTCGTTCTTCATTGTGCTGTTGTTCAATATAGCGCTCAACTTTCGCCTCACCATACCTGGATGGATACTTCTGATACTTCACTTCATCATCCCTCAGTACATCAAGTGGTGGTACTGTTTGGTATATTTCGGGGCGTTCCTGCTGTATATGCTGATATGGATGCTGATACTGTGGGGCATAGGCGCGTGGGCGCGCTCGGCTCCGCCTACTCCGCCCATAGAGAACAAGAACCCTTATTCTTCGACAGGCTACAAGCCGTTGATGGCTGACAATAAAAACGATGAAAAATAAATTTATACTAAGTTTCCATTAAACGCTTTAACAAATTTATTAACGGAAAATTTCGTAGAACGAGGCGGACGACGCAGACAGGCTGGCGCCTGTCAAGGAGGACAACGAAGTTATACGGAATTTAACGCAATAAATGTTAAAGTGTTTTAATGAAACTTAGTATTAGTTGATTGGTTGAGATTGCCACGGGCTGACACGCGTGTCGAGTCCTCGCAATGACTATTTTAATAAAAACAAGGAGATTTGACATGAAAAAAAGATTGATCTGTTTGCTTATAGCCGCAGTGCTGATCGTGATGCCGCTGTGCGCCTGCTCCGAGAGCGGTCATACCCTGTATGTAAGGGATGAATACGGCAACGATAAGATGAAGGCGACCTTTATAAACTCCGATACCGGAGAGAAAAAAGAGGTCAATATGAAGAAGATCGACTCGGGCGACGCATATACTGAGTTTTCTTGCAAAGCCGATACATCCGTCTATGACAGGGTAGTGCTCGGCTCCGGCGACGACAGCACCGCTCAGCTCGCCTTTAACGATTATGTAAACGGCTGGGAACTCAGCTCACGCCGCTTCTATCCCTATATCCACTCAAAGCAGACCAAAGAGCCCGAGTATAAGCGTAAGAGCTTTGACTATCAGGAGCGTACCAAGGATATCCTCATCTGGACACCCGAGGACTATGACGCTAAGTCTGAGGATAAGTACTCAGTCATCTATATGACAGACGGTCAAAATCTGTTTGATCCGGCAGCTACCTCTACAGGCTCATGGGGAGTAGCCGAGAGCGCTCTCGCCATGATGTCTCTGACAAACGAGAAGTTCATCATCGTAGGCATAGAGAACGCCGACAGCTGGCGTGACGACGAGCTGACCCCCGATATCGGAGAGGTGCTCTCAGAGGACTACAAGAACGGTCACGGCGAGTACTTCTGCGACTTTGTGGTCAATACCGTCAAGCCTTATATCGAGAAGAATTATAACGTCTATACAGACCGCGAGCATACCTCGGTATGCGGCAGCTCCTCGGGCGGTATCGAGAGCTTTTACATCGCCATGGAGCATCCCGAGCTCTTTGGCTCGGTAGGAGCGCTGTCGCCTGCCTTCCTGCTGTACTCAGACAGGACATGGATCGATTATCTCGGCTCTAAGAAGTTTTCGGAGGGATATCCGACAGTATATATCTACAGCGGTTTTGCCGCCTCGGATCAGCTCGAAAAGCAGATAAGCCTGAAGGCTGAGGTCATGCCCTCCAACCTTGAGACCGTAGGCTATCCCAAGGATAAGATCATCCTCAAGACCTATGAAGAAGGCATCCACAATGAGATGTACTGGAGAGCGGTCTTCCCCGATTATCTCAAGTACGCCTTCCCTAACGCCGAGCTGATAAGCACAGAAGAACAAAAGTAACGAAAACGGAGCTGTGGAAAACAGCTCCGTTATTATATATTCGTATAGCTTGAAGGTTTGTCACGAGTTTGATTTCAGCTTGTATTTTTGCTCCTCTATTGCTACCGTGACGATATCTCCGAGCACGTTGATGATATTCTGTACCGAGCCGAAGAAAACCTCGGCGAATATCGCTATAGTGATCAGACCGTCCGCCTTGAGATAGAAGGTGATGATGAGTATGCCGATCACTATCGAGCCGGGCTGGTTAGGCGCGCCGACTGAGAGGAACAGCACCAAAAAACCGATGCCGGCTATCTGCAGCCATGAGACGTCTATACCTAACATGAAGATGAAGATCATAGCTATGAGCATTATGAGAAAGCAGTTGCCGTCCTGATTTGTCTGAGCGAGTATCGGCAGCTTTTCGGAAAGCCTCTTTCGGTTGTAGCCGTATTTTCGCGAGCAGTATCTGACGTTGAAGGGTACCGCGTCGATAGCGGAGTTGATCTTGAAATTCTCCCACATCAGAGTAGGAAGATGCTTGACAAAGGTCAGGATGTTTACTCTGCCGAGAAGCAGGCGTATCAGATAGAACGCAGCTATGACGATCAGGCTGACCGCGACCACAAGGACGTACTCCAACAGTACGAGTATTCGGGACGCGCCGTTGACCATAAGCATTGAGAGCACCGACAAAAAGCAGAAGAACGGAAGGGTGAACATGACGACGGACACCATTTTGGAGAATATCGACAAGCAGACATTGATGAACCTGTGTACCGAGTCGAAGTACTCTCCGATCGAGCACAGCGCGTATGTCAGAAGCAGCGCTACGATGATGATCGGGAACGGCATATATGTCTCAAACGGCTCAAATATACTGCTGGGCACCAGCGAGGCGATGAACTCCGTAGCGGTCAGCCCGCTCGCGTACGTTCCCATGTTCTCGAGATAACCCTGCTGTGAGCTCAGAACAGACGCAATGAGAATGCCTGTTATCAGCGCCAGCGCGATGGCGATCAGTGAAGTAACGATCGTTTTTACCTGCAGTTTTCTGGCGGAGGAGCTCTTCTCCGAAACTATATAGATATCCGTCAGATTTTTGATGAGTGAGAAGAACGTGACGGGGGCGCCTATCATCAGCATCGCGTTAGCGAACTGATTGATCAGAGGCTTGATATACATAACGTTAAGCGACCTAAGATCACGAACGCCAATAAAAGCATGGAGAGCTGTACTGACCAGCAAACCAAGGATGATCGCGATAAAACAGGACAGCAGAGAACTGCTGTAGTTTCTCTTTACGACTATGCTGATGCGGTTATAGCCTAAGCGGTATCTGTAGCCGACCTTGTCGCTGTACGCCTGTACTATCCTCAGCTCGGGCGAGATATTCTTAGGATCCTTTTTTAATGTAGGAATATAAGACTCGCCCTCAAAGCCTATCTTGATATTGTATTCGCCGAAGGCTCTCTGAGCTTTTATCGTGAGGATGGTATCCTCGCCGAAGCCCTGCTCGATCATATCCTGAAACAGAGCCTCAAACAGCAGCTTGGTCTCCAAAGTGCTTTTTTCGCCGATCCTGTTTTGCTCCATCCATTGTTCGAGATATCTATCAGCGGTCTCGTAGCTCTCAGCCTTGAGCGGTATCTCTAAGGAGCGATTATTAAACAGACCCATGATCCTTGTTCACCATCCTGTTTGTTTCCGATTTTCTGGCTACAATGATACCAGAACGCATAAGAATTGTCTACATAAATTTTTATGCGTTCTGTTTCTTCTTTCAAACTAATTAACAAAGACTCGGGCTGTACCATACCCGAGTCTTGTAAATCCACGATCATGTCGTGTACAGTTGATTATGCGGAATTAATATCAGACAGACTGTCAGATGACATAGTTATCTGCCGAGTCGGTGTTGGTGAGCGAGGCTATGGTTATGCTGTCAAAATACTTGTTGGTAAGATCGTAATAGCCCTTCCACATGCTAAGGGTGCGGCACTCGGCGGCTCTCTCGCAGGGGAGAGCGTCGGCGCCGAGACAGGCTACGGGAGCGAGATCGCCCTCGGTGAGCCTGAGCACCTCGCCTACGGTGTAGTCCTCGGGAGAGCGGGTCAGCTTGTAGCCGCCGCCCTTGCCGTGGACGCCCTCTATCAGCTTGGCTTTAGTGAGGGTCGGCAGTATGCGCTCAAGATATTTGAGCGATATCTCCTGTCGCGCCGCGACGTCTTTCATGGGGATATATGAGCCGCTGTTGTGTTCGGCGAGATCTATCAGCACTCTCAGCGCGTATCTGCCGCGGGTAGAAACCAGCATATGAACCACCTTTTTTGACTTGATCTGAATGAAATATGAACCTATGTCGGTATTATACCACAAATCCGGTAGGTAAATCAAGGATTTTTTGTGAATAGGCAGGTATCTTTTACCTTTACACCCGGCGAGAATGATAGTATAATGAGGATATCACTTTTTTATGAGGTAGATATGAAGGCTTTGATCGCTATGAGCGGCGGCGTGGACTCGTCCGTAGCCGCGCTGCTGATGAACGGATATGACCGTATAGGCTGCACTATGCGCCTGTTCGATAACGAGGATATCGGCATGAGCCGGGAGAACACCTGCTGCTCGCTCGAGGATGTGGACGACGCGCGATCGGTATGTAACCGCATGGGTATACCGTACTATGTGTTCAACTTCAAGGATGACTTTGAAGCTAAGATAATAGATAAATTCATAGACAGCTACAGGCGCGGCTTGACTCCTAACCCGTGCATAGACTGCAACAGATATATGAAGTTTGAGAAGCTCTTTGAAAGAGCCTCCGAGCTTGGCTGCGAGCTGATAGCCACGGGTCACTATGCCCGAACTGAAGAGAGCGGCGGCAGATATCTGCTGAAAAAGGCGGTTGACGCCTCCAAGGATCAGAGCTATGTGCTGTACTCGCTGACACAGGAGCAGCTAAGGCGCGTCAGATTCCCTTTAGGCGGTCTGACAAAGGACGAGGTGCGCCGCATAGCTGAGGAAAACGGCTTTGTAAACGCTAAAAAGCCCGACAGCCAGGATATATGCTTTGTACCCAACGGCGACTATGCCGACTTTATCGAGAGCCGCTGTCCGACGTTGGGAGTAGGTGACTTTGTGACTCCCGACGGCAGGGTGCTGGGCAGACACAAGGGCATAACCCACTATACCATAGGTCAGCGCAAGCACCTCGGCATAAGCGTGGGCGAGCCTATATATGTAGTGAGCATAGACCCCGATGACAATACCGTAGTCTTAGGCGATGAGAGTCGTCTCTTCGGCACAGTGGCGCATGTCGAGGACTTCAACTGGATAAGCGGCGAGGCTCCCGATGAGCCTATACGCTGTAAGGCTAAGACACGCTACCGCCAGACGGAGCAGCCGGCTGTGGCTGTCGCCGCGCCCGACGGCAGCGTGACGGTGACCTTTGACGAGCCTGTCAGGGCTATCACTCCCGGACAGTCATGCGTACTGTACGACGGCGACGTCGTACTCGGCGGCGGAGTCATAAGCAGATAAGTAAACAGCCGACGGCAGATCATAGCAAGTAGCTACTGCCGACGGCTGTTATGTTATCCGAGGGCTACGTCGAGCGACATCATGAGGGTGAAGCCCATAGCGAAGCTGATGACGCCTATATACGGACGGCTGTCGTCCGACATCTCGGGTATCAGCTCGGTGACTACTACATATATCATAGCTCCCGCCGCGAAGGCGAGCAGATACGGCATGGCGGGTACGGCAAGCCCCGCCAGCAGGAGCGTCAGCGCGCCGAAGATCGGCTCGACGGCTCCCGACAGCATACCGCAGTTGAAGGCTCTGAGCTTAGAGCGTCCCTCGGCTCTCAGCGGCATGGAGATTATGGCTCCCTCGGGGATGTTCTGTATAGCTATGCCCAAGGCGAGCGCCAGCGCTCCGCCCGCTGAGATATCCTCACAGCCCGACATCAGACCCGCGTAGATCACGCCTACAGCCATGCCCTCGGGGATGTTGTGTATGGTGACGGCGAGCACCATCATCGCGGTACGCTTGGTCCTGCCCGAGGTGCTGTCGGCGTCGGCGCGGCTCTGCTGAAACTGCGGCAGTATCTTATCGAGAAGCAGCAAAAACAGTACTCCCGTCCAAAAACCTATCAGCGCGGGCACAAAGCTGAGTCTGCCCCATGACTGTGACCGCTCTATGGAGGGGATGATCAGGCTCCATACCGACGCGGCTGTCATCACTCCCGCCGCGAATCCCGACAGGATCCTCGATACCGTCTGACCGAAAGTCTTTTTCATGAAGAAAACACAGGCGGCGCCGAGCGTGGTTCCGATGAAGGGCACCGCTAAACCTAAAATAATATCTGTATCCATAACCGTTCCTTGATCACATTTTGGGGAGCGGTATTATTTTTAAATGCAGTAAAAAACAGCTCCCTATCGGTACAATATGCGCCGACGGGAGCTTTTGTGATTTTGTATTAATGATTAAGCATACGCTTTTTGATATCGGCCTTGTCAAATGCCGCCGCCACGAGCAGGAATATCAGTGCCGAGGCTGTTGCCTGTATCGCGTTTTCGGGCATCTTCCACAGGGCGTTGGCTACGGCGCTCTGAAAGCTGTCGCCCGCGATCAGCATGCGGATCAGCTTTGACAGAGAGTAGCCGATCACGGTGACCAGACCCGAGGGTATGGTCATCAGCGCGTTGCGCTTAGTGAGCAGCTTGTCGCTCTTTGAACTGAAGAACACCGCGTTGAGGGCTTTGATGATGACCGTGTATATTATCGTCTCGGGGTATACCAGCAGGTCGGCTATGCCGCCGCCCACAGCCGCCGCCGCTACCGCGTAGGGCAGAGGCAGAAAGCTCGCCGTGAGATATATCATAGAGTCGCCGAGGTGTACATAGCCTCCGGTGGGAGTTTTGATCTGTACAAAGGCGGTGGTCACGGCTATCATAGCCGCGAACATCGCCGCTATGACGATGTGCAGCGTATGCGCCGAGTGTTTGTTTTTCATATAAATCTTCCTTTCATCGGTTGAGTCTGTTACGGGCTGACTGTTATAATAATATAAAAGCGGCTCCGGTTCCCCGAAGCCGCTTTATGGATTTTATGATATCAATCCTGGAACAGGGGAGTCGAGAGATAGCGGTCGCCTGTATCGGGCAGGAGCGCTACGATCTTCTTGCCTGCGTTTTCGGGACGCTTGGCAAGCTCGATAGCGGCGTATGCCGCGGCTCCCGAGGATATGCCCACAAGTACGCCCTCGCTCTTGCCTATGAGCTTACCTACGGCAAAGGCGTCCTCGTTGGTGACGGCTATTATCTCGTCATATATGGTTGTGTTGAGAACATCCGGCACGAATCCCGCTCCGATGCCCTGTATCTTATGCGCTCCGGCAGTGCCCTTTGAGAGTACGGGGGAGGAGGCGGGCTCTACGGCTACAACTTTGATATCGGGGTTCTTTGACTTAAGGTACTCGCCTACGCCTGTTACGGTGCCGCCTGTGCCTACGCCGGCTACGAAGATATCTACCTCGCCGTCGGTATCTTCATATATCTCGGGGCCTGTGGTAGCTATATGCGCCGCGGGGTTAGCGGGATTTACGAACTGACCGGGGATGAACGCGCCTTCGATCTCGGCGGCAAGCTCGTCAGCCTTGGCGATAGCGCCCTTCATGCCCTTGGCGCCGTCTGTCAGTACAAGCTCGGCGCCGTATGCCTTCATCAGCTGGCGGCGCTCTACGCTCATCGTCTCGGGCATCACGATGATGATGCGGTAGCCTCTTGCTGCCGCGACAGCGGCAAGACCGATGCCTGTGTTGCCTGAGGTGGGCTCGATGATGACGGAGCCCTCTTTGAGCAGGCCCTTAGCCTCGGCGTCGTCTATCATCGCCTTGGCGATACGGTCCTTGACGGAGCCCGCGGGGTTGAAATACTCTAATTTTGCGTAGACCTTAGCCTTGAGGCCGAGGTTCTTTTCGATATTGCTCAGTTCGAGCAGAGGGGTCTTACCTATGAGCTGATCCGCGGATGTAAATATTTTAGACATTATGTTTCTCCTTATTATATAGTATAGTTTTTGATTTGTAAATACAGATTATTGACGTTGTGTTATTGATCGGTTCGCGCGCCGACATCGAAAACCGCTGAGATACATTGTATCACCTTCATCTATTTATTGTGTCTTATACCCTACCAACCTGATAGGTTGGTATTATAATATCACGAAGATATGGATTTGTCAACACTTTTTTGAAAAAGTTGAGTATTTGGCGATTAATTATTGATTGTTAGCAAAATACGGTGTTGTTCGGGAGGTTTCTTTGTTCAGCATTTACTTGACATTTATATTTTATAATGCTAAAATAACTACAGTAAGATATGTTATGGTAAAGAGTGGGTCTTGACGGACCCGCTCTTTGTTATGTATAGGATGAACGGAGAGTGATGATTTGGCTAACAGTAAGGGCAAGAATACCGCAGGCGTAGTTGAGGAGCTCGCGGCTCCCATAGCCGAGGGTCTCGGGCTTAGGATCTGGGACGTAAGGTATCTCAAAGAGGGCTCACAGTGGTATCTGAGGGTCTTTATCGACAAGGACGGCGGCGTGGACATCAACGACTGTGAGAATATGTCCCGCGCTCTCGACGAGCCTCTCGATAAGGCTGATCCGATAGACGGCGAGTACGTCCTCGAGGTCAGCTCTCCCGGTATCGAGCGCGAGCTGATACGTCCCGCTCACTTTGAAGAGTATATCGGCGCCGATATCATGGTCAAGATGATACGCCCCATAGAGGGTATCGGCAAGGAGTTCAAGGGCGTGCTGACGGCGTATGACGGCGGCGAGGTCACGATAACCGACCACAGCGGCGAGAACACCGTGACGATAAACAAAAAGGACGCGGCTTATATAAAGCTCGACGACTTTGACTGAGATGGGCGTAGCGATCCTCAGGGTACTGTAGGAACGCAGCTCAGAGATTTTCGGTATCAACCCTCCGGCTCCTGCGGAGCCACCTCCCTTAGGAAAGGGAGGCGCACAAGGTTTCAATATTCAATATATAGCAGTTTGAGGTGTTTTTCACCTCATCCGACCAATTTGCCTCAGTCGGCAAATTGCCCACCTTCCCCTCAAGGGGAAGGCTCATAAGGTTTCAATATTCAATTTATATAGAAAGGTCTGATCAGGAAAAATGGCAAGTAATAAAGAACTCTTCGAGGCGCTCAGGCTCCTCGAAAAAGAGAAAGGAATCCCCGTTGAGTATATGATCACTCAGATCAAGAGAGCGATCATAACCGCATGCAGAAATCTGTACGGCGGCAACGAGAACGTAGAGATCAAGATGGATCCCGAGAAATCCACCTTCTCGGTAAAGCTGCTCAAAACAGTGGTCGAAGAGGTCGAGGATGAGAACTACGAGATCTCTCTCGAGGACGCTATGGTCATCTCCAAGCGCGCCGCTGTAGGCAAGGAGGTCGGTATCCCGCTCGAGCCTAAGCAGTTCGGCAGGATCGCGGTACAGACTGCCCGCTCGGTCATCCGTCAGGGTATACGCGACGGCGAGAAGGATCAGATGCTGGTAGAGTTCCAGAGTAAGTCTCAGGAGATTGCTACAGCTACGGTAGAGCGTGTGGACCCCGTCACGGGCAACGCTACCCTCAAGTTCGGCAACGCTGTTACCGTACTGCCTAAGTCCGAGCAGATCGAGGGCGATGTGCTCAGAGAGGGCGGTACCATCAAGGTTTATGTAGCGGGAGTCAGAGAGACCGAGAGAGGTCCCAAGGCTATCATCTCGCGTACACATCCCGATTTTGTCAAGAGATTGTTTGAAAAAGAAGTCCCCGAGATATACGACGGCATAGTTGAGATCAAATCCATATCCAGAGAGGCAGGCTCGCGCACAAAGATGGCGGTCACCTCCGAGGACGGCGAGATCGACGCGGTAGGCGCCTGCATAGGCACACGCGGCGCGAGAGTCAACGCCATCGTAGACGAGCTCGGCGGAGAGAAGATAGATATAGTCCTCTATGATGACGATCCCACTAAGTTCATCGCGGCGGCTCTTTCACCCGCCAACGTACTGTCGGTAGAGCTCGCCGAGGACGGCACCAAGGCGTGCAAGGCTACCGTGCCCGACGGTCAGCTCTCGCTGGCTATCGGCAACAAGGGTCAGAACGTACGTCTGGCGGCTAAGCTGACAGGCTATAAGATAGATATCCGCCCCGAGTCAGGCTTCTGGGGTGAGGATACCGAAGAGGATAAGGACACAGACGACGACAAGGATACAGTAGCCACTGATTAATTCACGCCTAAGGGCTGTGCACGTAACTTGCTTGTATCTTTTCCGCCATTTCGCCCAAAAATCGGCACCCATACGTCAGTATGCGAACCGATTATTTGTCCAAACTGACGAAAAATCTACTGTCGCAATTTACGCACCCGAATTAATCATTGTCTACTGCAGAATAACGACTGTCTGACAGAGCATAAGCGCTCTGACAGACCTAAGAGGTGGATCTTTATGGCAGAACGAAAAATCCCGCTGAGAAAATGCTTAGGCTGCGGCGAGATGAAGGATAAGCGTACTCTGGTGCGTATAGTCCGCAGCAAGGAGGGCGTGATCTCGGTCGACCTCACGGGCAAGATGCCCGGCAGAGGCGCGTATATATGCAGAGATGTATCATGCCTTAATATGGCTGTTAAGGCTAAGCGCCTTGAGCGAGCTTTTTCGACCAAGATAGAGCCTGAGATATATGACAGGCTTAGGAGTGAGCTGGGTGAGTAACGACAGACTGCTGAGCTTTTTGGGACTGTGCAAGCGAGCGGGATATCTTATATCGGGCGCCGAAACGGTCACTAAAGCGATAAACGACGATAAGGCGCTGCTGGCGCTGTACGCTTCGGACGCTTCGGCTAACAGTCTGAAGAGTGTTCTGAGGACGGCAGAAGTGAAGAACATACCCGCGCTCATGCTCGACCGCTCCAAGGAGGAGCTGAGCTTCGCTCTCGGTAAGCACTGCGGTATCGTAGGAGTTACGGACAGGGGATTTGCCGATAAGATCCAAAGCATGATCGAAGAGTCAAAATAACAACAATTCAAACCGAATCCGATCACGCGATATATAAGCCGCTCAAGCGGCAGCTCCTTAACGGGAGCAATCAGAAGGAGGAATAACCATGGCTATTATGATAAAATATAAAGTCAAAGAGGTGGCCACCGACCTTGACGTCGCTACAAAAGACGTGATCGCCGTGCTCAAGGATAAGCTCGGTGTAGACAAAAAGGCTATGACCGCCCTCACCGAGGATGAGCTGAACTTCATCTTCGACTACTACACTCAGCTCAACGCTGTAGCGGACCTCAGCGCGTACTTCGCGGTACGCGACAACGCTATCAAAAAGCAGGAGGAAGAGGCTCAGCGCCGCAGAGAAGAAGAAAAGAAGCGCCGTGAAGAAGAGAAAAAGCGCCGTGAAGAGGAGAAGGATAAGCTGCGCCCCGACTCAGCCAAGAAGAGCGGCAAACAGCAGGCTCCCGAGCAGCCCAAGAAGGAGAAGGTCGACCGCACAGCCGATATCGACCTCAAGTCCGAGATCAAGTCTAAGCGCGGCACGGGTCGTATCGTAGACACCGGCGCGGCTGAGGTCAACGTAGATAAGTACAACCAGAGATATGACGATCTCGCTCTCGATAAGGTACGCAGCGAGAACAATATGTCTTCAAAGAAGCAGAAGATAAACCAGCGCTCGAAGCAGAAGAACCGCCGCTCGGCTAAGCGCGAGACAGAGCGCGAGCGTATGGAGCGTATCGAGAAGGAGCGCAAGGCTAAGAAGATGACTATCCTCCTGCCCGACGAGATCTCTGTCGGCGACCTCGCCTTAAAGCTCAAGGCGACCGTAGCCGAGGTAGTCAAAAAGGCGTTCCTCATGGGTACCATGGTGACCGCCAACGATGTAGTGGACTTCGATACAGCGTCTCTGATCGCTATGGAGTTCCACGCCAAGGTCGAGAAGGAAGTAGTAGTCACCATAGAGGAGCGTATCATCGACGACAGCGAGGATACGGATGAGAACCTCACAGACCGCGCTCCCGTAGTCGTAGTCATGGGTCACGTCGATCACGGTAAGACCTCTCTGCTCGACTACATCCGCAACGCTCATGTAACAGCTACCGAGGCGGGCGGAATCACCCAGCACATCGGCGCTTACAGGGTTAACATCAACGACAGGGACATCACCTTCCTCGATACGCCCGGACATGAGGCGTTCACCACCATGCGCGCCCGCGGCGCTCAGGTAACGGATATCGCTATCCTCGTTGTAGCGGCTGACGACGGTATCATGCCGCAGACCGTAGAGGCTATCAACCACGCAAAGGCGGCGGGAGTATCCGTCATCGTGGCTATCAATAAAATGGATAAACCGGGCGCTAACCCCGAGCAGGTCAAGCAGCAGCTCACCGAGTATGAGCTGGTGCCCGAGGAGTGGGGCGGCGAGACACCCTGCGTGCCCGTATCGGCTAAGACAGGCATGGGCATAGACGATCTGCTCGAGATGGTACTGCTGGTCGCCGACATGAAGGAGCTCAAGGCTAACCCCGACCGCGCCGCCAAGGGTACGGTCATCGAGGCTCGCCTCGACAAGGGCAGAGGCCCCGTGGCGTCTATACTCGTACAGAACGGTACTCTGCATACCGGCGATATCGTAGTAGCGGGTACGGCTGTAGGTCATGTCCGCGCTATGACAGACGATAAGGGCAACCGCGTAAAGGCGGCAGGCCCCTCTATACCCGTAGAGATCACTGGTCTCGACGGAGTTCCCACGGGCGGCGATACCTTCAACGCCGTCACAGACGAGCGCCTCGCGAGAGAGCTCGTAGAGCAGCGTAAGCATGAGCAGAAAGAGGCTGAGTTCAACGCACGCACCAAGGTGACTCTCGACAACCTCTTCGATCAGATGAAGCTCGGCGAGGTCAAGGAGCTCAAGATCATCGTCAAGGCTGACGTCCAGGGCTCTGTAGAGGCTGTACGCCAGAGTCTGGAGAAGCTCTCTAACGACGAGGTCAGAGTAAATATCATCCACGGCGCGGTGGGCGCTGTCAACGAGAGCGACGTAATGCTCGCCAACGCCTCCAACGCTATCATAGTAGGCTTCAACGTGCGTCCCGACGCTACCGCTCAGGCTAACGCCGAGCGCGACGGCGTGGATATGCGTATGTACCGCGTCATCTATGACTGCATCGAGGAGATCGAGAGCGCTATGAAGGGTATGCTCGCTCCCAAGACCAGAGAGGTCATCCTGGGTACCGCCGAGGTGCGCAACGTCATCCGCATCAAGTCTATCGGCAACATCGCCGGCTCCTATGTCAAGAGCGGTAAGATACAGCGCGGCGCGGGTGTACGCGTAGTGCGTGACGGTATCATCATCGCCGACGACACCATCGGTTCTCTGCAGCGCTTCAAGGACAGCGTCAAGGAGGTAGCCGAGGGTTACGAGTGCGGTATCGGCCTTGAAAAGTACAACGATATCAAAGAGGGCGATATCTTTGAGGTATTCACCATCGAGGAGTACAGAGAGGACTAAATTCGCCTTCGGCGAGTGATATTTGCCCTTTCGGGCGAACTGTGGGCGGGCTTTGTCCGCACCCGATTGAAACAGAGGATTTATTATATGGCTAATCATAAATTAGGCAGGACTACCGAGGATATTCGCCGCGAGCTGTCGGCGATATTCCGCGAGCTCAAGGACCCCAGAGTCAACTCGTGCTTTCTGTCCATAGTGCGCGTAGAGGTCACCAACGACCTGAGCTACTGCACCGTGTATGTCAGCGCTCTCGAGGGCTTGGACAGAGCTAAAGAGGCGATAAAGGGGCTAAAGAGCGCCTCGGGCTTCATACGCCGCGAGCTGGGTCACAGACTCAGGCTCAGGCATGTTCCCGAGCTTATCTTCACGCCGACCGATTCTATCGAGTACAGCGCTGAGATATCGCGTATCCTTAACAGTCTTGACATCAAAGATGACGAGGAGGAGGATTCTGATGAGCAGGATAACGCTTGATGAAGCCGCCGCTTTGTTGAAACAACACGACAGATTTAAAATACTGACGCATACCTATCCCGACGGCGATACTCTCGGCTGCGCCTACGCGCTGTGCTACGCTCTGCGTAAGCTCGGCAAGCAGGCTAACATAGCCGTGGACGGCAAGCTGCCGTCTAAGTTCGGCTATCTCGCCGAGAGCTATGAGGAGCAGGATTTCGCTCACGAGTATGTCGTCAGCGTAGACGTCGCAGCCGCTTCTCTGCTCGGTGAGAGCGTGATGGAGGGTGTGGAGCGCATCGACCTGTGCATAGATCACCACGGCTCCAACTCTCTTGAGGCGGATAACGTATATGTAGACAGCTCCGCCGCGGCTGCTGCCGAGATCATATATCAGCTTTTAGAGCCGCTCGGTGTGGAGCTTGACGAGAATATCGCCGGCGGTATCTATACGGGCATATCCACGGATACGGGTTGCTTCTGCTACACTAACACTACCCCGCGTACTCACCGTATCGCGGCGGCTGTCATGCCGTACTGTGACTGGCAGCAGATCAACTATATAAACTTTGTGATAAAATCGCGCGCTAAGATCAAGATAGAGCGTATGCTGCTCGAGACCATGGAGTTTTACGCGGGCGGTCAGTGCGCTATCGTATATACTACCGTAGCCATGTGCGAGGCTCTGGGCGCGGGCGACGACGAGATGGAGGGCTTAGCCTCCATACCGCGACAGATCGAGGGCGTTAAGATGGGCATTACCATGCGCGAGAAGGCGGGCGGTGTGTTCAAGATATCCGTACGCACAAACGACGGTATCGACGCCGCCGAATTCTGTAAAAAGTTCGGCGGAGGCGGTCATCCCGCCGCGTCGGGATGCAGCGTAGAGGGCGACCTCGGCACGGTCAAGAGGATGATGATAGACGCGGCTGAGGAATATCTCAGATGAACGGCGTCATCCTGATAAATAAAGAGAAGGATTTTACATCCTTTGACGTAGTCGCCGTGGTGCGTAAGCTCATAGGGCAGAAGAAGGTCGGCCACACCGGCACTCTCGACCCTAACGCTACCGGCGTGCTGCCCGTGCTGCTGGGTACGGCTACCAAGGCTCAGGATATCATACCCTGTCACGACAAGAGGTATCTCGCCGATTTCAAGCTCGGGATATCCACCGATACGCTCGATATCTGGGGCGAGATTACCGAAATAAAGGCTGCCGCCTTAAAAGCAGAAGAGATAAAGAGAGCCCTCGGCTCTTTCAGAGGCGAGATAGAGCAGCTTCCGCCGATGTACTCGGCGGTCAGCGTAGGGGGCAAGCGTCTGTATCAGTACGCCCGCGAGGGCAAAGAGGTAGAGCGCCGTCCCCGCAGGGTCACGGTATACTCTCTCGAGCTTGTGTCCTTTGATGAAAGCGCTCAGAGCGGCAGGCTAGATATCTACTGCTCCAACGGCACCTACATACGCACACTGATCGATGATCTGGCGCGCGCCGTGGGGACGGTGGGCGTGATGACCGATCTTGTCAGGTATGAAGCCTGCGGCTACAGGCTCGACGACTGTATGACTCTCTCTGAGCTCAAAGAGAGGGCCGAGAGCGGCGATATGAGCTTTGTACAGAGCGTAGAGAGCATTTTTGCCGTGTATGACGAGCTTACTGTCAGCGATAAGCAGGCTAACCGCTTTGTCAACGGCAACCCGCTCGATATCTCCAGAACATCGCTTAAAAACTCAGCCGAGGACAAAAAAATATACCGCGTGAAGGATAAGCAGGGCTGCTTTCTCTCACTCGGCATAGTCGACGGCGATTCTCTTAAGTTATATAAGCATTTTTAAAAGCTCCCGATAAGGGAGCTTTTGATTTTATCGGTTTATTATCCTCTGTCTACTCTCGCCATTATGGCGGCGCCGTTTTGTTTGAGCCATTTGTTCCAACGATCGTAGTCTGGGCAGGCGGCGTAGACGAGCTTATAGAAGCGGTTATTTGTAGTCGAAGCCGCTGGGCTCGCCTATGGGACGGTCGAGCAGGCGCGGGTTGGCGCAGATGTAGTGCATGAGCTTTAGGCTGCGGGCGAAGTAGAAGCCGTCGCCGATGCGCTCGTCGAGGGTCGCGCCGATATCTACCAGAGTGCGCCGCCTTGTTGTGCCGTCGGGCATGAGCACGTTCTCGTCGCGCATGGTTCCGATGGTTATCATCATGCTGTTGGTGCCGTAGTTGTTGAGGTGATGATACACGGCGGGACACTTGATGCTGCCGAGGTTGCTGAGGAATACCGTCGAGTAATTGGGGTCGCCGTCCGTGAGCGCCTTGGGGTTCTTGCCCCAGAAGTCGAGTATCCTGACGAGCTTGATCGCCGCCATGAGTATAGGTCTGGGCAGAGCCGCGAACTTGTCGAGCAGATCGTCTATGCCGCCCTTGTTGTCGCCTGCCTTGCGTACCTTGGTGACCTTGTCTACCACCATGCGGCTGACGTCGTCTACGGTGTCCTCGTCCTTGGGCACGAAGAACAGCAGAGCCTCCTCGGAGGTATCCGAGAACTCGCGCTTAGCGACAAAGGCTACGCTGATATCAAAGCGCTCATATGTACGTCTGCCCTGCACAAAGCGGTTCATCAGCGGACGCTCGCGCACCATCTTGGCTACCGCCGCTATAACGCAGTGGAAGAAGGTGGTCTTGAGGTCGGGGTGCTGAGCGTTCTTCTCTTTGACGAACTCCATCAGCTCGGTGATATCTATAGTATCGTGCAGATACACCTCGCAGTCTGTACGGTTGGGGTATAGGTGTCCCATGATGGTTTGCAGACCCGCTGCCTTTATGCGGCGGCCGTCTCTGCGGTCGCCCCATTTGAGTTTATATCCGTTTATTATTTTAGCCATATTATCTTACCTTCCTTATTGAGTTAATCAGGATGGTTGTTGAGAATAAAACTACCAACCACCAACTGATAACTACTGACTAACCTCCCTGTTCGCTTCTTCTTCAAGCAGGCGATAGGCTACCTTGCCTACAAGGGTCTTAGGCAGCTCATCGCGGAAGATGATCTCCTTGGGCAGAGCGTAAGCCGCGATATGGAGCTTAAGCTCGCTGAGTATCTTATCTTTGAGCTCGTCCGAGGGCTTGACGCCGTCTACGGGCACGACATACGCGCGCACGCGCTGCATACGCCTCGGGTCCTTTACGCCGATGACGCAGCTGTATGATATCTCATCCATTCCGTCGAGGAGGTTCTCGATCTGAGACGGATATACGTTGTAGCCGTTGGTTATTATCATGCGCTTGATGCGCTGGCGGAAGTATACATAGCCGTCCTCGTCCATGTAGCCGAGGTCGCCCGTATACAGCCATATGTTGCCGTCCGGCAGGCGGCGCAGGGTGTGGGCGGTCTCCTCTTCGTTTTTGAGGTAGCCCTTCATGACTGTGGGGCCTCTGAGGATTATCTCGCCCTCGGTGCCGGGCAGGACCACGTCGTCTGTGCCGGGGGTTACTATCTGGTAGCAGGTGTCGGGGAAGGGTATGCCTATGCTGCCCTCGCGGTACTCGTCGCGCGGGGTGAGGCAGCTCGCCGTGACGCACTCGGTCAGACCGTAGCCCTCGCGCACCTGTATGCCGGCGTTATGCTCTGAGAGGAAGCGGTCTATGCTCTTCTTGAGCTCTACCGAGAGCGAGTCGCCGCCGCAGAACATGCCCTTGAGGAAGGACAGGTCAACGCCGTCAAGAGCCTTGATGTGCAGCAGAGCCTCAAAGATGGTCGGCACTCCCGCGATGAAATTCGGCTTTTGCTTTATCAAAGCCTCGGCGTAGGTGTCTTTGTTGAAGGTCGGCAGCAGCACGCAGCAAGCGCCGTGGATAAGCACGGTATGTATGTTCATGCCTAAGCCGAAGCCGTGGAACATCGGCATACAGCTGAGCATTTTGTAGCCGTTTTTGAACTCCATGCCGATAGCCTCTCTCGCCTGCATGGCGCAGGCGTTGAAGTTGAGGTCTGTCAGGCATATGCCCTTGGGCGTACCCGAGGTGCCGCCGCTGTACAGTATCGCCGCCGTGCGGTCTTTTTCAAAGGAAATAGGCGGCAGGGGCGTATCGCCCGCCTTTTTCAGAAACTTTGTGTACAGTATGCTGTTAGGCGCGTCGGGATAGCTCAGATACTCTTTGCCCTTTTTGAGCGTATAGAGCAGAGAAAGGTGGAGCGGCAGCTCGTCCTGCATACGCGTGACTATCGCGAGTATGGCTCTGCCGGTCTCTTTTACCGCTTCTTTGACCGTCTTGTAGAACATATCTACGGTTATGATCGCCTTGCTGTCGGATATGGTTAGGTAGAAGGTGATCTCGTTCTTAGCCGACATCGGATGTACCATGTTGGCTATCGCACCGATACGGTTGACGGCGTAAAAGCACTCCAGCGCCTGCGGGATGTTGGGCATACAGAGGGTCACGGCGTCGCCGGGGCGTATGCCGCAGGCTGTCAGCGCCCTCGCGCAGCGCTCTATGCGGGCTGTGAAGTCTTTGTACGATACATCTCTGCCGTAAAAGCGGTATGCGGGCTCGTCGGAGTATTTCTCGGCCATCCTCTCTACCATCTGATACATGGTGGCGTCGGGATAGTCGAGATGCTCTCTCTGTTTGAATACTTCTTTCATGTTCTTATCTCTCTTGCTGTGATTATTTTGACATACACGCCTATCTTATAATAAAAGAAGTATTTTGTCAATTTTTCTTTGCCGATATCCGAAAGTCACCCCGAAGAAACAGTCTTCGGGGTGACTTTGTGAGTATATTCGATTATCTTATTCAGCTTATCTGTCTTTCATATCCACATACGGGGTCTCGTCGCATACGCTCATGTACGCGGGGCGGATGATCTTTTTGACGTTCATCAGCTCCTCCATGCGATGGGCGCTCCAGCCCGCTATCCTCGCTACGGCAAAGATGGGGGTGTACAGCTCCTGGGGCAGCCCGAGCATCTTGTATACAAAGCCCGAGTAAAAGTCTACGTTAGCCGATACGCCCTTATACATCTTGCGGTTTTGGGCGATGATCTGGGGCGCGAGACGCTCTATGCGGCTGTACAGACCGTACTCATCCATCTCGCCCTTAGCCTGAGCGAGTTTCTCTACAGAGCCCTTGAACACTCTTGCTCTGGGGTCGGAGATAGAGTATACCGCGTGACCGATACCGTAGATGAGTCCGGAGCGGTCATACGCCTCCTTGTTGAGTATCTTCTGCAGATAGGCGGCGATCTCTTCGTCATCCGTCCAATCCTTGACGTTGTACTTTATCTCGTTCATCATGCCCATAACGCGCAGGTTGGCGCCGCCGTGCTTGGGTCCCTTGAGCGAGCACAGAGCCGCGGCTATAGCCGAGTAGGTGTCGGTGCCCGACGAGGTGACTACGCAGGTGGTGAAGGTAGAGTTGTTACCGCCGCCGTGCTCGGCGTGCAGTATCAGCGCCATGTCGAGTACCTGAGCCTCGAGAGCGGTGAACCTGCGGTCCTCTCTGAGGGTACGCAGCAGTATCTCGGCTGTGGGCTCGCATCTCTCGGGGTTATGTATGAACAGGCTCTCGCCGTTAGTATAGTGGTTATACGCCTGATACGAGTACACCGTCAGCAGGGGGAAGAGGGATATGAGCTTGAGGCACTGGCGCAGTACGTTGTCCATGCTCAGGTTCATAACGTCGTGGTCGTATGACGCGAGCGTCAGCACTGCCTTGGCGAGCGAGGTCATCATATCCTTGCCCGAAGCCTTGAGTATGACGTCGCGCACAAAGTGCTTGGGCAGCACGCGCGAGTCGGACAGCAGCTCCATAAAGTCGCTGAGCTCCTGCTGTGTGGGGAGCTTGGAGAACAGCAGCAGATATACTATCTCTTCAAAGCCGAGGCGGTTATCTCTGATACATCCGTGTATGATATCCTCTACGTTGATGCCGCGGTAAAAGAGCTTACCGTCTGTGGGGATCGTCTTGCCGTCTACTATCTTGTTCTGCCTGATCTCGCTTATATCTGTCAGACCTGTCAGCACGCCTTTACCGTTGAGGTCGCGCAGACCGATATTTACATTGTACTTTGAGTACAGCTCCTTGTCGATGTTGCCGCGCAGTAAGCAGTCCTGCGCGAGTTGCTGTATCCTCTTATCGTTATTATTGACCTTTGACATCATGTTCACTTCCTTTAGTAGGTATAGAGGTAGGTTAATAACCATACTATTATACATTATTATTATTCATTAGTCAAATAATACATTCCTGCCGTACTGTTATGAGTTTTTCGGTGAAAAGATGATTTCACATAAACTTCCGCTTTCGTTCATAGTTTGTTCATAATTTCAACAGCCATTTCACACAAAGCGCCTATATACTTTAACCATAACATAAAGCGACGCGAAAAACGCGGCGAAATGTTAAATGAAAGGAGCTTTCATCATGGCTTTTACTTATATCTTCAAGAGAGTTGAAAAGAAATACATGCTCACTCAGGAGCAGTACGAATACCTGGTCAAGGCTATCGCGCCCTACATGAGCGTCGATCAGTACGGCGAGACAGAGATCCGCAACATCTACTTCGACAATAACGACAACGAGCTGATCGAGACCTCGCTGAGAAAACCCGAGTACAAAGAGAAGCTGAGGCTGCGCTCTTACGGAGTACCCAAGGCTGACAGCACGGTGTTCTTTGAGATCAAGAAAAAGTACAAGGGCATCGTCTACAAGCGCCGTATCTCCATGAAGCTCAGCGAGGCTTACGACTACATCGAGACAGGCGAGCTGCCCGCTCACCTGGTGGGCAACATCCCGGTAGAGATCGACTACATGGTGCGCCGCTACCGCCTGTACCCCAAGGCTTTCATCAGCTACAAGCGCGTAGCCTACGCCGGAAAGACCGACCCCGACCTGCGCATCACCTTTGACCGTCAGATCACCTCGCGCTACGACGACGTAAGGCTCGAGAGCCTTAAGGAAGGTCACGAGGTTCTGCCCGAAAAGACCTATCTCATGGAGATCAAGATCCCCGGCGCCATGCCTCTGTGGCTGGCTCATGTGCTGAGTGAAAAGAACATCTTTCCGCACAGCTTCTCTAAGTTCGGCACAGCTCATATACAGCAGAAGATCAAGCTCGCGAGCGGCTTCTGATTAATAAATACTCATTCGGTTGAGATTGCCACAGCTCTCTCGGAGAGAGCTTCGCAATGACCATTTAAAATATTCCAAAGACATTAAGGAGGAACAAAAAATGACATTCGACACAATATTCACATCTGACAGCATAACCCTCGTACAGGGTCTGATCGTATCGGGCGTAGCGCTCGGGCTGGGACTTGTCTCGGCGCTGGTATATATGTTCCGCAGCTACTGCTCCAAGAGCTTCGCGGTAACGCTCACCATCATCCCGGCTATAGTCGCGATGCTGATAATGATGGTCAACGGACTTACAGCAGGCGCCGGCATAGCGGTGCTCGGCGTGTTCTCGCTGGTACGCTTTCGCTCTCAGCCGGGCTCCTCGCGAGAGATACTCGCCATCATGCTCAGCATGGCTATCGGCCTTGCCTGCGGCGGCGGCTACATTACCTTCGCGGTGTTCGCTACGATAGTCGTATGCGCTGTATGGCTCATACTCTACTCCACCCCCTTCGGCAACACAGCCAAAAAGGAACTGAGGATCGAGATCCCCGAGAACCTCGACTACGAGGGACTCTTCGACGATATATTCAAAGAGTTCACCACCAAGAACGAGATCATCACGGTAAAGACCGTGCAGATGGGCAGCGTATATGAGCTCAGATACCATGTATCGCTCAGACGCGATAAGGGCGAAAAAGCCTTCATCGACGCTATCCGCGCCCGCAACGGCAACCTGCCCGTATCCTGCGGCAGAGTCAAGAATGACGCGGAGCTGTGATGAACGACTCCGAACGGAGTATGAATAAACCAACTCCTTAGAATTGCTTGTTCTAACTCCTTAATATCCAAGGCGACGGCGGCGTTTCTGCTACGGCAGGGCGCCGCTGTTGCGTTTGGCTATAGTGCATAAAGACAGCGATACTTTTTTAGTTTGCTTTACTAATAGATACTGTGAATGTAAGGTGGTATAATTATACGGTAAGCAAATTGCCCCATTATAAAAAGGAGAAGAACTATGGCAAAAACCAAAAAAATCATTAGCCTGCTCTTATCGGTCATAATGATAATGAGCGTATTCACTATCGTGCCGTTTGGCGTGAGCGCGGCTGAGGCGGAGATAACCGAAACAGGCGCGGAAAGCGGCACCACCGGCGACTGCACATGGACGCTGGATGATAACGGTGTTCTGACAATCTCCGGCAACGGAAAGATGGAGAATTATTTTTCATATGATGAAAAGCCTTGGGAGACAGAGATTAAAAAAGTTGTTATCGAGAACGGCGTCAGGAGTATCGGAGATTCTGCGTTTTACGGCTGCACGGAACTGACAAGCGTCTCGATCCCCGACTCTGTCACAAGCATCGGAGATTTTGCGTTCCAGAACACAAGCCTTAAGAGCGTCACCATCCCCGCTTCGGTCACCAAGATCGGCGATTATGCGATCGGTTATGTTATGGGTTTGACGCCTCAAGGTTCCGGATATCTTCCGATCCGGGGCTTCACCATCTACGGCTATGAGGGCAGTACAGCTGAGAAGTACGCTAAAGACAACAAGATCAACTTTGTCAAGCTGACAGATAAGAAAGATGCAGCTTCCGGTGTTATCATTACTGTTCCGGATGACATCAAACTCAGCGTAATTGATATTACTAATAAGATGCCCGCCGGTACCATTAAGGCTTATGTTATCAGCCTGCTGAAAGGCGGCAAGACCGTTCAGCCCGAGAACATCGTGACTGTCAAGATTCCCTGCACAAATGAGAACGCTAAGGCATACCGCCTTGAATCGGACGGCAAGATGACGGATATGAAATCAAAGTACAAAGACGGATATATAGTATTCACCACCGACCATTTCAGTATTTATATGCTGTCTGAGCCTAAGCCGGCAGGAGTGACCGTCAGCGGTGCGATCACATCATATGTTGATGACTCCGACGTTACCGTTAAGCTGACAGGCGTAGACAACAACTTTACCGCCGAAACAAATGGCAAGGCTGATTATTCTATCGAAGCTGTGCCCGCGGGCGAGTACACTCTGACCGTCAGCAAGGCTAACCATGTTACACGCGAGTATACAGTGACCATAGCCGACGCCAATGTGACTCAGGATGTTAAAGTCTGCCCCAAGGGTGATGTCAACGGCGACGGCGAGACAGACATCATGGACTGCTCAGTCGCGCAGCGCTATATCCGCGAGTTGACCACGCTCGACGCGTATCAGATCGCCTGCGGCGACGTATCCGGCGAGGGCGACGGCGAGCTGGATATACAGGATGTTTCCCGCATACTCAGACACATCAGAGAGCTTGCGATGCTGTACTGATAATATCGGTTGAGATTGCCACAGTCCCTAAAGGGGCTTCGCAATGACTTTTTAGTAAACAACAACGCCCTGCGGTCAACCGCAGGGCGTTTAGAATGTGTAATCCTAAAAACGCTGTCATCCCGAGCTTGTCGAGGAATCTTACCGTGCAACTTATCCGATTGTATTATACCTATCGAGTGTTATCTGACGAAAAAAAGATCCTTCACGTTGTTCAGGATGACATTCTTTCAGATACTTCACTTGGACACGCGTGTCCGCTCAGGATGACAACGGTTAGGAGCTGTCGCGCTAAAGCGGACAGCTCCGTTTTTATCCTATCATCTTGAAAAATCGGGCGAAAGTATATATAATGTAAGGCATACTATATTTAGCGCGAAAGGTATGATGATATGCTCAAAAAATACCTCGAGATCGGCAAGATAGTCGGCAC
Organism: uncultured Ruminococcus sp.; assembly: GCA_902776975.1. GTDB lineage: Bacteria > Bacillota > Clostridia > Oscillospirales > Acutalibacteraceae > Ruminococcoides. The sequence continues at coordinate 31,706 of CACYSI010000002.1, read as the reverse complement.
ACACGGAGTACGCGGCGAGATGCGCGTAGAGTGCTGGGCTAACTCTCCCGATTTTCTCAAAAAATTCAAGACGATGTATCTCGACGGCGGCAAGACGGCTTTGTCCGTGAGCTGCCGTCCGCATAAAAACATAGCTCTGCTCACCGTCAAGGGCGTAGGCTCTATCGAAGAGGCGGACGCTCTGCGCGGCAAGGTGCTGTATATCGACCGCGACGACGTCAGGCTCGGCGAGGGCGAGCACTTTGTACAGGATATAATCGGGCTTGAGGTCACCGACGCCGACACGGGCGAGGTGTACGGCAAGGTAAAGGATGTGCTCAAGACAGGCTCTAACGATGTGTATGAGATGCAGGCAGAGGACGGCAGGCTGTACTACATCCCCGTCATCCCCGATATCATAGACCGGCTCGACTTTGAGGCTGGAGCCGCGTATATCCGCCCTATGAAAGGACTGTTTGACGATGAGGATTGATATCATCACGCTGTTCCCCGAGATGTGCGAGGCTGTGCTCGGTGAGAGCATCATCGGCAGAGCGCGCAAGGCGGGCGCTGTGGATATACGCTGCCGCCAGCTCAGGGACTTTGCCTTTGATAAGCATAAGAGGGTAGACGACAGCACCTACGGCGGCGGTATGGGCATGCTGATGATGGCTGAGCCGATAGCTCTGTGCTATGAGAGCATCTGCGAGGAGCTGGGTGAGAAGCCGCACTTCATATATATGTCGCCAAAGGGCAAAACGCTGACTCAGTCTAAGCTCAAACAGCTCAGCGAGCATGAGAACATCTGTATACTCTGCGGTCACTACGAGGGCGTGGATCAGCGCGTGCTGGATATGTATGTTGATGAAGAGATATCCATAGGCGACTATGTGCTGACGGGCGGCGAGCTGCCCGCGCTGGTGCTGACGGACTCTCTGGCAAGATTGCAGAAGGGCGTGCTCAGCGACGACGAGTGCTTTGAGCTCGAGAGCCACTATGACGGTCTGCTCGAGTACCCCCAGTACACTAAGCCGCAGGTATGGCGCGGCGTGGGCATACCCGATGTGCTCATCAGCGGACACCACGAGAACATCCGAAAATGGCGGCGTGAGCAGAGTATCGTTGAAACTGCCGAAAAGCGCCCCGATATGCTCCGCGACGCAGCGCTGAGCGAAAGCGAGCGGCAGCTCGCGCATGAGAGAACAACCGCCAAAAGCCCTCAAAAACCTCAGTGAAAACCCACAAAAAGACGTTTTTATCTTCGGCGTCTTGTGAGTAGCACACAATTTTTTATCAACACCTTGGTAATTTTGCACAATAAAAAAGTTATTTGATTTTAGAGTGTTATGTATCAAAACAAAAATGATTTTAGGTTGTTGACCAACCGCATTTCTGAGGATATAATAAGTAAGCGACATAGACAAAGTGTCTTTATTTACTGTATTATAATCGACAGAAAAAGAGGGTATAATTATGTACGTTAAGGAAGTTTTGGTTCAGAATAAGGCAGGCTTACACGCACGTCCCGCTACTTTCTTCATCCAGAAGGCTAACGAGTACAAGTCTTCTATCTGGCTTGAGAAGGATGAGAGAAAGGTAAACGCTAAGTCGCTCCTTGGCGTTCTCTCGCTCGGCATCATCGGCGGCACATCCGTCAAGATCTTTGCCGACGGCGCAGACGAGGTAGATGCTGTAGAGGGTCTGGTAGACCTTATCAATACAGGTTTTGCTGACTGAGTAAGTTGAACTCGGGCGGATGGTATTCCATCCGCCTTTTTGTTTTGCCCTAAACCGGTTTTCAGACAAGATCAAGGGGCTGTCGCACTAAGCGTGCGGCAGCCCTAACCGTTGTCATCCTGAGCGGACACGCGTGTCCAAGCAAAGGATCTTAAATCGCCGACTTCGCCGCTAAATCGCACATGATAGGTGTAATACAATCGGATAAGTTGCACGGTAAGAGATCCCTCGACAAGCTCGGGATGACAAGGAAAATGGCGGGATGACAGCGTTTTTAGGATTACACATTCTAAACGCCCTGCGGATGACCGCAGGGCGTTGTTGTTTACTAAAAAGTCATCGCGAAGTCCCTTTAGGGGCTGTGGCAATCTCAACCGATATTATCAGTACAGCATCGCAAGCTCTCGTATATGTCTGAGTATACGGGATACGTCCTGTATATCCAGCTCGCCGTCGCCCTCGCCGGAGACGTCGCCGCTGGCTATCTGATACGGGTCAAGATCGGTCAGCTCGCGGATGTAGCGCTGAGCAAGCGAGCAGTCCATGATGTCTGTCTCGCCGTCACCGTTGACGTCGCCCTTGGGGCTGAGCTTTACATCCCGAGTCACATCTGTGTCACCTACGGTCACGCTGTACTCGCGGGTAACGTGATTAGCCTTGCTGACGGTCAGGGTGTATTCGCCCGCGGGCACATCGGCGATAGAATACTCGCTCTTGCCTGTTACCTCGGTGGTAAAGTTGTTGTCTACGCCTGTCATCTTGACTGTTACGTCAGAGTCATCAACATATGATGTGATCGCGCCGCTGACGGTCACTCCTGCCGGCTTAGGCTCAGACAGCATATAAATACTGAAATGGTCGGTGGTGAATACCATATAGCCGTCCTTGAACTTTGCGTTCATATCGGTCATCTTACCGTCGGCTTCAAAGCGATATACCTTAGCGTTCTCATTTGCGCAGGGTATCTTGACGGTCACGGTATTATCGGGCTGTACAGCCTCGCCGTCTTTAGTCAGAGTGATGTCGTAGGCGGTCATTTTATTACAGCCGTCCGGCAGATCGCAAACGATCTCGGCAGTGATATCCTTGACTGTCAGATCCGTATCTTCGGGTATATCGAGGATGATACCGGTAGCTTCATCCGTCTTTTCTGTCAGCTTTATAAATTTGAAACCATTATCTGTCGCGTACCTTTCAGCCTCGCTGCCCTCATAGCCGTAGATGGTGAAGCTCTCAATTTTTGCGTCGCCTTTACCTTCTTCGGGAAGACAATATCCGAATGCCATTCTGCCGATATTTGTTACATACACAGGAATAATCACGCTTTTCATCTCGATACAGCCATAGAAAGCGCCGTTGTCTACTCTGACGACAGAATCCGGGATAGAAATGCTTTCAAGATTCGTAAAGTCGTGGAAAGCATTTACGCCTATGCATATAACTGTGTCGGGGATAACTGTATATGTGCATCCGTATTTCAGTACATTCGAAGTTGTTTCGATAATGGCGTTGCAGTTATCCCGACTGTCAAAAACTGTATTATCGGCACTCACACTGATGTTTTCAAGACCTGTACAGCCGCTGAAGGCGTTAGCTTCGATACTTATTGTCGAAGCCGGAATCTCTATCTCTTTCAGTCCTTTATGGTCTCGAAACGCAGAGTTGCCGATAATCTCTACGGTTTCCGGAATAACCGTGTTCATACAGCCGGTAATCAATTTGTTTGTTGAGGTTTCGATAATTGCGTTACAGTTATCACGACTGTCAAAAACCGTATTGTCCGAACTGACGGTAATACTCGCAAGCCTAAAGCAGCGAAAAAACGAGGACCATTCGATAGTTTCTACCGAAGCGGGGATATCTATACTTTTAAGCTGATTACAATCCTGAAAAGCTGCATAATCGATTGTTGTGACCGCATCGGGGATATTCACGTTCGTAAGGCTTGTACAACCGGCAAACGCCGCGTAACCGATTTCAGTGACAGAGTCAGGGACAGTAAAACTTTCAAGACTTGTACATTTGTAAAACATATAGTTGCTAATGCTTTTAACACGGTCAGGTAACTGCACACTTTTCAAGCTTGTACAAGCGCTGAACAAGCCATATTCAAGATATGAAACAGAATCGGGTATAGTGACGCTTTTTAGGTTTTTACAATTAGCAAAAGCATAACTTCCTATATCAGTGACCGAGTCAGGAATATAGATAGTTTCAAGGTTCTCGCAACTGCTGAAGGCATCGGAGGATATATTTGCGACCGTTTGCGGTATGGTTACATTTACAGCAACCGTATTAAAGCCGAAAGCATAACCTCCTATTTCGGTGACCGTATATCCGCCTAAGGTCGCGGGAATGTTCACATCTCTGTTTTTACCTTGGTACTTAAAAACCTTTGCCGTATTATCTTCAAGTATAATATACTCGAAATCACCATCGGTCTCCGCCGTAGCGGCGACCTCCGCCTCAGCCGCGCTTGCGGTAAACGGTACGATGTTGAATACGCTCATTATCATTATGACAGATAAGAGCAGGCTTATGATCTTTTTTGTGTTTGCCATTGTACTTCTCCTTTTATGAAACGGGGTTTTTGCCTACTGTTTAATTATATCACCTTACACTCGCGGTATCTATTAGTAAATCAATACAAAAAAGCATAGCCGTATTTATGCGCTTTAGCCAAAGGCAACTGCGGCGCCCTGCCGTAGCAGAAATGCTCTAATCTATTTGTTGTCATTCTGAGCGGTGCCCTTAGGGCAAAACGCTAAGCGTTTAGTCGAAGAATCTTGCAATGCGCTTTTGCTGTTAGATTACACCCGAAAGGCAAGAAAGCACCTTGCAAAGCCGGCGCTGTAAGATCCCTCGACAAGCTCGGGATGACGGTGATTTGAGCTCGGGATGACAGGGCGGTTGCACGGGATGATGATACATTGTCATTCTGAGCGGTGCCCTTAGGGCAAAACGCGAAGCGTTTAGTCGAAGAATCTTACAGTGACATTTTTCTGTTAGATTACACCTGAAAGGCAAGAAAGCACCTTGCAAAGCCGGCGCTTTCAGATCCCTCGACAGGCTCGGGATGACGGTGATTTGAGCTCGGGATGACAGGGCTTTGAGTGCAGGATGCATGACCACAGGCAACAATCATGCGATCAACAGAAAAACAGCAAACGAGAAAAACAGAGAAAAAACGAGTATAAATGAGCTGAATAAAGCTCAACGAGGCGTATATTAAAAAATACCGAAATTTGCTTGACTTTGGTTTTGGAACGTGGTAGTATATACAGGCGTTAAGAAAAAGTGATATATGACTCACGTTTGCTTACATGAATAATCAAAGGAGGAACGCTATATGTCAACTTATATGGCTAAAAAAGGCGAGGTCGAGCGCAAGTGGTATGTGATCGACGCCGCGGGCAAGCCCCTCGGCAAGGTTGCTACTGAGGCAGCGGTGCTGCTCAGAGGCAAGCATAAGGTAACATTCACTCCCCATGTAGATTGCGGCGACCACGTAATCATCATCAACTGCAAGGACGCAGTGCTTACAGGCAAGAAGCTTGAGCAGAAGAAGTGGTACCGTCACACAGGCTATGTAGGTCATCTCAAAGAGACCAACTACGCTACACTGATGGCTACCCGCCCCACCAAGGCTATGGAGCTCGCTGTTAAGGGTATGGTCCCCTCCAACTCCATCGGCAGAGCCGCTTTGCTGAGACTCAGACTCTTTGAGGGCGCTGAGCATACTCATCAGGCGCAGAAGCCCGAAGCTTGGGAATTTTAAGAAGGAGGAACGTTAAATGTACGATAAGGCACCTTATTTTTACGGCACAGGCAGAAGAAAATCTTCTGTAGCGAGAGTTCGCCTTTACGCGGGCACAGGTAAGATCACCATCAACGACAGAGACATCGACGATTACTTCGGTCTTGAGACACTCAAGCTGATCGTTCGTCAGCCCCTCGAGCTCACCCAGACAGGCGAGAAGTTCGACGTAGTATGCCGCGTTGCGGGCGGCGGCGTTACAGGCCAGGCGGGCGCTATCCGCCACGGCATCAGCCGCGCTCTGCTGCAGTATGACTCCGACGCGCTCAGACCCGCCCTCAAGAAGGCAGGCTTCCTGACTCGTGACCCGAGAATGAAAGAGCGTAAGAAGTACGGTCTCAAAGCAGCCCGTCGCGCTCCGCAGTTCTCCAAGAGATAATCAGATATTTACCGTTTGGTTATTATCCAAAGCTCCTGTCCATGCAGGGGCTTTGTTTTTATTTTTTAAGGCTTTCCGTTACGGCGAGCCTTGTTTCTTTTATGCAGTCAAAATCTACCGTAATTCGATACTGATCGGTGGACAAAGCTACTTGGTTATGCTATGATAAACTCGTAAGGAGGCTGAGCGTATGAACGACTACACCTTTGGACAAATTCTCTATGATTACCGCCGTCAAGCGGGCTATTCACAAAATGATTTGGCTCAACTTTTGGGCGTCACCAACAAAGCGGTCTCAAAATGGGAAACCGGCGCCGCCAAGCCGGGCACCGCTGTCTTACGCAAGCTGGCAGCAGTCTACAACATTTCTGTTGATGAGCTGTTTCGCAACAAGGAGGAACATATGCCGCAGGAGATTATCAAAATCGTTATAACCGGCGGCCCCTGCGCCGGTAAATCGACCGCAATGAGTCGTATCCAACGCTATTTTACCGAAATAGGCTACACGGTGTTGTTCATACCCGAAACCGCTACCGAGCTGATCACAGGCGGCGTGGCGCCATGGACATGCGGCAGCAACACGGATTTTCAAACCTGCCAGCTGCGGCTGCAAATGGAAAAGGAAGAGGTTTTTGAACAAGCTGCCCAAACCATGGATAATCAAAAAGTCCTGATAGTCTGCGACCGCGGTGTGCTCGACAACAAGGCGTATATGGAAGCGCCTGAATTTGCGCAGGTGCTGCGTACACTGCAAACCAACGAAATCGACCTGCGCGACAACTACGACGCGGTGTTTCATTTGGTGACTGCGGCAAAGGGCGCGGCTGAATTTTACACCACTGCTAACAATACGGCGCGGACCGAAACCCCTGAGGAAGCAGCAGCGCTGGATGACAAGCTGATCGCGGCTTGGACAGGTCACCCACACCTGCGGGTGATTGACAACAGCAGCGACTTTGAGAACAAGATTACCCGTCTGTTGTGCGAAATATCCTCCTTTTTGGGAGAGCCGGAGCCGTTTGAGATAGAGCGTAAGTTCCTGATCGACTATCCCGATATAAAGTTGCTCAACAGTCTACCCAACTGCGAGCGGATCGAAATCATCCAAACTTATCTCAATGCGCCCGGTGATGATGAGGTGCGTGTTCGTCAGCGCGGACAAAGCGGGCATTATATATATTTCAAAACCACAAAGCGTTATGTGAGCGGCTTGAAGCGCGTGGAAATTGAAAAACGACTGAGCAAGGACGAATATCTGACCTTGCTGATGAATGCGGATACATCCAAACGACAAATCCGTAAGGATCGCTACTGTCTGACCTATGCCAACCAATACTTCGAAATCGACGTCTATCCGTTTTGGCGCGACAAGGCGATCGCTGAGATCGAACTGAGCGACGAAAACGCGGATATCGTGTTTCCGGAATTTATCCGCGTTATAAAAGAAGTGACCGATGACGACAGCTATAAAAATGCCAATCTGGCAACAATATAAACCATATTACCGTTGAAAGGACGGTGCGTCCATGAGCTTTTTTGACCGCTTTCGCAAAAACAAGAATAATACCGCTGCTTCCCCGTCGAAATCCACCTCGTCCGGATCTCTTTCGCAAAAATCGCCGACCTCCGACCTCGGTGAGCGGGAAGCATACGCAAAGTACATGACCGGACAGCTGATCGCTCTGTATAAGCAAACACATGAACAGGGTTATCAAATCGAATACATGACACGACTGCAGAAGATCGGTTTTTCGCAAGCAGAGACAATGCGGCTCTTCATTTTGGAAACCATGATTTTGAAGCATTTTTCTATCCCTGCGCTTGCCGCTGACAATTATTTGACCTCGGCTTATTTTGATTTACAAACCGTGCGCTTTCCCGAAAGCAACGAACACTATATCACCCACCAAATGTTTACCGTTTCCGAAATGGTCAAAATTTGGGACGAAGCCGAGTGGCACTACTATAACAGCCATGAAACGGATATGCCCGAAGAGGTATGGCAGGAGATATACTCCATCTCGCGCTATGGCGGTGGTAAGCTGTATTTGGGATATATCAGCATGATCGCAGAAAAATCCAATATACCCGAGGATAAAATCCACCGCTATGCCAACGCCGAGCAGGGGCTTCTGTACAAATATAAATGGTATCCCGACAGAAATGAGCCGCACCCGTACCTTTAACCGTGTAAGTCGGCCTGTTTTGGATAGCCTTTTTTATTCGTCTGTATAATTAATCTGTAATCTGTTCTCTTATATCGTTATTATCCAAGGCTCCTGTTTCGGCAGGAGTCTTGTTTTTATATCCATAGAAGTTGTGTGCATTTACGGAGAATGCCCTTGACAAAGCTAATGATATCAAGGTAACATAGTAATATGATCTAAATATGCTGATTCAGGGGCGATAACATGAAGTTCAGTTTACTTTTTCCCAATGATTCGGAGCGAAGGTTCGCCGTGCTCACGGATGAGGCGGTCAACGACTTATCTCTCGAGTTCATCCTCGACGCACTCACCGAGGAGCGCGCCGAGCGTCCGCATTTGCTGTCTATAATGAAGCGCATCCCCGCGGAGCCTGAGACCATCCGCTACCGCAGAGATATCTTCGACGATTTTCTGCGTTTTCCGAAGCTCAGAGAGGCTATGTCCGATCTGGTAAAGCGCCTGAGCGATCTGCGCGATCTGGAGCGTTTTCAAAAGGACGCCGACGCCTCTGCCCTGTGGTCGCTTATCAACCGCCTGCGCGAGATCGACGACTACATGAGCTGCATCAATATGATAAAGGACACCCTGACAGGGCTCGATATCTCCTCGTCGGGTATGCGCGAGCTCAGGGACTATGTCACCGAGATACCCCGCGAGAGCGGCTTTGACGAGCTCAAGGCGGATATCGACGAGCTGATGACTAAGGCGCGGCGTCTGAAGAGCATAACCATAGGCGTGAACCTCGATAAGCTCCTCCGTCCCGAAGCGGCGGGCGTAGTCGCGCTCAATGACGAAAAGTTCTCAGACGCAGGACTGATGGGCAGATTCAGCTCTTTTGTCGACAGCAAAAATGAGATAAATCACGGTCTCGATAAAGGCGAGAGCGGCAGATTCAGCCCCGAGAATCCGCCTACAACGGGCTTTCTCATGGGAGCCACCACCTTCAATACAGCCATCAACGGCTCGCATATAGAGACCAGCACCGTAACGGGCAAGGATCCGCTCTCAAACGCTCTGCGCAAGACCGTCACCGATATAATGAGGCGCACCGTCAAGGATATCAAGTCCACTATCAAAAAATATGTCGATTTCAGCGGCTACTCTCTGATCAACCTCATGCCCGAGATACTCTTTTACATCCGTTGGGCAGAGCTTACGGAGAAGATACTCAAAACAGGCATGCCGATGTGCAAGCCCGAGATAACCTCATATGAAAGCCGCGACTGCTCCTTTAAGGGAGTATATAACCTGAAGCTGGCTATCAACAAGGTCAAGGGCGAGAGCATCAATATCATAGACAACGACTTTGAGTTCAGCGACGAGCGCCGCATCTATATCCTTACAGGCCCCAACAGGGGCGGTAAGACCATCTTCACCCAGGCTATAGGGCTCGCGATGCTTCTCGCTCAGTGGGGCGTGTATGTCCCCGCCGGGGAGGCGGCGATATCTCCGTGCGACAACATCTTCACCCACTTCCCCGCGGATGAGAACGACACCGTAGACCTCGGCAGACTCGGCGAAGAGAGCCAGCGGCTCTCAAAGATCTTTGAGACCGCTACACGACACAGCCTGCTGCTGCTCAACGAGAGCCTTGCTACCACCAGCGTAGCCGAGGGCGTGTTCATCGCCAAGGATGTAGTCAGAGTCATGCGCTACCTCGGCACCAGAGCGATATTCAATACCCATATGCACGAGCTCGCCGCGTCGGTCAGAGACATCAACGACGAGGTCGAGGGCGACAGCCGCGCCGAGAGCCTGATAACGGGCGTGCATAACGGTGAGCGCAGCTTCAAGGTCTTCATAGCGCCGCCTCAGGGCGTGAGCTACGCCGCGGATATAGCCAAGAAGTACGGCGTGACCTTTGAACAGATGAAGAACACCGTAGACTCAAATAAAACTAACGACTGAAAAACGGAGACTGCCTATGCGGTCTCCGCTTTTGATATCACAAATGTTTACACAAAGTTCTTTATTTTTTGTCGATATGTGGTATAATGTAGAGCATAATGGAGTAATATGCAGTATTGTATTATAATATAAGCAAAGGGGCGAGACCATGTTACTGTTCGATATAAGCAGAGAGATCTTTTCCGCGCCGGTATATGAGGGCGATCCCAAGCCAAAAAGCAGGTTCATCAGCACGATAGGCGATGACTCGCGGTACAACCTGTCGACCGTGAGTATGTGTACGCACACAGCGACCCATATCGACGCGCCCCTGCACTATGACGAAGAGGGCGCGGATATAGGCTCTATGAGGCTCTCGTACTTCTGCGGCAAGTGTACCGTGGTAACTATCGACGGCATCCTCACCGGTGAGGATATGGAGCGCCTGCTGCCCCACTGCTGTAAGAGAGTTATATTCCACAGCTCGGGCAAGGCGTTTCTCAGCGTATCAGCCGCGCGCGTGATAGCCGACAGCAAGCTGATGCTCGTAGGCACCGACTGTATGTCCATAGCTCCGCCCTTTGACGAGCATATGCCGCATCTGGAGCTTGCCAGAGGCGGAGTCGCCGTTCTCGAGGGGCTGTACCTCGAGGGCATAGAGGACGGCGAGTATACCTTAGCCGCCTTCCCGCTCAAGATGAAGGGGCTGGAGGCGTCGCCCTGCCGCGCCGTACTGATGCGCGAGCCAAAGGGATATTGATGACCTTTATCCGTTATCCGAAAAGAGGTAACTTATGAAAAAACTGATTTCGATACTGCTCATTATTATATTGATCCTGAGCGTAGGCGCCGCTCTGTCGGGCTGTGACAGCCCCACCGTCAGCGTGCGCTCGGCTCTCGATATCACCAACTCTTTCGCGGGCAGCCGAACCGTGACTATCATCTATCCGCTGAGCGTGAACATCGACGCGATCAAGGACACTCTCGTCGCCGACTCCCCCGCCTCAGATACTAAGAACGCCGAGTTCAGCTATATCGGCGTAGAAGAGGACGGCTACCACTTTGAGCTCAAACTCACTTTCAGAGATAAGGATGAGTATGAAGAGGCTGTCGGCGAGCTTATCGGCAGGAGCCCCGCCGTCATCCTGTCACGCAAGGACACCGCTCTCACAAGCGGAGTGCGTATGGCAGAGGACTTTGACGTCAAAGAGCTCATCCCGTGGATAGAGCGCGATACTCAGGACGCCAAAGAGACAAGCGGCATGACCTTCAAGTATGATGTGAACACCGTCAAGATAGGCGCCGCCTCATACGATACCGACTCAACGATCAAGATAAACGACTGCAAAGGCAGCCGTATCAACTCTGTATCCATAAAGACCTCAAACGACAAAGAGGGCAACTACGACCGCACGTTTGTCTTTTCTGTCCCCAACGAAACATATGACCGCGACAAAGAGGCTGTAGAGCGGTATTTTCTGACCAACACCTCTCCCGAAGCCGAGTATACGGGCTGGACGTCGGAGGGCTCCAACATGGTCTACACGGCTATCTTCAACAAGCTGAGCATGAATCAGCTCATAGAGGTCACCTCCATGCTGCTCGACACCGACAGCACCGATATATACTACGGCGACAGAGACAACTCCTCTACGCCTCTCTCCGAGGGCATGAGCTTTGACGAGACTCTGGACACCTTCTCGTTCATAGGCGCCGACAACGGCTTTCCCAAGCTCGAGTACTCATACTCGCTGCCCACCAGCACCACCCACGGCGACGGCATGGTGTTTGAAGGCGGCAAGTGGGTCAGCAAGGGCACATGGGAAGAGGGAGTGTGCAAGATCACTCTCGACAGCGGCTCGGGCAAGATAAGCATACCCGACGGCGTGCAGTACTCGATCAACGGCGTCAACTTCTATCTCGTCAGCCTCGGTGACAGCCGCTTCAGACGTTCGACAGAGTTCCTCTACTCCAAGACCGACGGCTACGACGGCATGGCCTACGCAAACAAGTTCTTTGCCTCAAAGGGTATGAAGAGCGAGACAGACGAAAATGACGACAGCCTTATCTGCCGCGTCATCAGCGAGGGTACCACCGACGAGATCACAGACGACCTCGTAAAGCTCTTCGGCAGCGGCAACTTCATGGCTTACCGCCGCAGCGAGGGCAGCCTCTCGCTGACAGTCAAGACCGAGCTCAGCGATCATATCAACATCAGCTATATGCTCAACTCGTCCAACATCGGCAGACCGATGACCTACTATGTCAGCTCGGAGAAGGGCGATAACATAGTATCGGTATCGGTAGACGGCTCTGAGACCGCCTATACTGACAACAACGCAAGCTCCCTGCCCATCAAGGAGGGCAGCGCAACGGTCGAGTATCACGGCAACATACCTATAACATCACATATAGTCATCTATGTCATCATCGGCTCTGCTCTGCTGATACTGACGGCATTTGCCGCGATAATGCTGCTCAAGCCCAAGAAGCGCCGCAGACCCGCGGACCCGCTCAACAACCCCGAAGCGTATGAGTCCGACATACCCGCGGACGCGGATGATATACAAGATAACAGCGTGTCGGACACCTCCGCTCACGATCCGCTGGCGCAGACCACGACCTTCAGCATATTTGAGCTGAACGCTCTCAGCCGCAACAAGAAGTATGTGGACGAGATCAACAAGGATATCGAGGAGCGTATACAGGCGGACAGCATCCGCGACCAAAAGAACGATATCAGAGCGAGAGAGCTCGAAGAGATGAGCCGAAAGGTCTACGGCGAGCAAAGCGGCGAGGAGCCGACCAAATCAGACAGTTCGGAACAAGCTGAAAGCTCTGAGGATCAGACTTCGCAAGACACAGCTCCTCAAAGCGATACTGAAGATACGGGAGACAGCACGGATGATTAAACTTGCGGTATTTGATCTGGACGGCACCTTGGCAAACACCCTAGCCGACCTTGCCGCCGCGATGAACTACGCCCTCGACAGAGAGGGACTGCGTACATATCCTACCGACGACTACAGACAGTTTGTCGGCAACGGGATTGACAACCTCGTCAGAGTCACTATGGCAGACGCCTATACAACCGACGGAGCCGCGAGAGTCAAGGCTGATTTCAACACTTACTACGCCGATCACTGCAAGGATCTCACTACGGCTTACGACGGTGTAGCCGAGCTGCTGTCTAAGCTCAAAGCCAACGGCACAGAGACCGCGGTGATCTCAAACAAGCCCGATCGCTTTGTACCCGAGATACTCGATAGTATATACCCCGAGCACAGCTTCGGCGGCGCTTACGGTCAGCGCGAGGGCATAGCCCGCAAGCCCGACCCTCAAGCGCTCGATATCCTCATAGAGCAGTCGGGACTTGACAAGAGCGAGATACTGTACATCGGCGACAGCAACGTGGACGTAGCCTTCGCCCATAACGCGGGCGTCAAGGTCTGCGGCGTGAGCTGGGGCTTCAGAGGCTCAGAGGAACTGATAAAAGCGGGCGCCGACTTTATCGCCGACACCGCCGACGAACTGTATGAGATAATAAAATACGAGAGATAATATACATATATGAACAAGCGTAATTATCAAAAAGAAATGGATGCGCTTATCGAGCGTCTTGTCAGCGAGGGCAGACGTCCGAGGCTGCTGCTGCACGTTTGCTGCGCCGTATGCGCGAGCTATGTGCTGGAGTATCTCAGCCCGTACTTTGACATCACGATAGCGTATTATAACCCCAACATCACCGAGGAGAGCGAGTATCGCTACCGCTTGAGCGAGCTTGAGCGCTATGTTCGCGAGGCGGGGCTGAGCGACCGCGTCGGCTTTACCGAGGTAGAGTACGATCCCGAGAGCTTCTTTGAGCTTGTGCGCGGCAGAGAGGACGACCGCGAGGGCGGCATGAGGTGCTCGCTGTGCTTTGAACAGCGTTTAGGCTATACCGCCGCGCTGTGCAAGGAGGGCGGCTACGATTATTTCGCGACCACCCTGACCATAAGTCCGCTCAAAAACGCCGCGAGGATAAACGAGATAGGCGAAAAGCTCGCCGCATATTACTCGGTGAATTATCTCGGCTCGGATTTCAAGAAAAAAGAGGGCTATAAGCGCTCCATAGAGCTCAGCAAGCAGTATGACCTCTACCGTCAGAACTACTGCGGATGCGTATTTTCGGCTAAAGAAGCCGAAAACCGCGATCGATCAACCGCCGATTGATTCAGAATAGTCACCCGACCTTTGGCATAGTAATATGTCAGAGGTCTTTCTTTTATGGGGTGATAACATCCGTACCGTTATGATATTCGCGCTGTTCTCAGCGGGACTGTTCTGTATAATTTGGGGCGGCGACAGGTTTGTAGACGCGGCGGCGAGCATAGCCCGACTCTCGGGCATACCGCCGTTTGTGATAGGCGCTACCGTGGTATCTGTCGCCACTACCCTGCCCGAGCTGCTGGTGTCTGTCATGGCGGCGGCGTCCGGTCAGCCCGATATGGCGGCAGGCAACGCCGTAGGCTCCGTCACCGCCAACACAGCTCTGATACTCGGGCTGTCCGCGCTGATCGCGCCCGCCGCCGCGGGCAGAGAGTATATAAAAAAGTCGCTGTATCTTTTTGCGGCGATCATCCTGCTGTGGGCGTTCTCGCTAACAGGCGAGCTGAGGATATTCGGCGCGGTCATCATGCTGATACTGTTCGGCTTATACACCGTTCGGTCCGTAGCCGAGGCTAAGGCGCGCCGACTCGATGAGCCTGCTGAAGATTCGGGAGATACAGGCGGTATGAAAGCCGCCTTGTACTTTATCATCGGAGCCGCCGCTATCATAATCGGCTCGCGTCTGCTCGTTGACAACGGCACTCTCATAGCGCACGATATACTCAACGTGGACGAGAGGGTCATCTCGCTGACCATGCTCGCCGTTGGCACCTCGCTGCCGGAGCTGGTCACGGCGATATCAGCGATCTCCAAGGGTCAAAGCTCGCTGACGGCGGGCAACATCCTCGGAGCTAACATCATAGACACACTGCTGATACTGCCCGTATGCTCGCTGGTATCGGGCGGACTGCCCGTAGACAACGCCGTACTGTATACAGATCTGCCCATGTGTCTGCTCGCCTCGGTGATAATGCTCGTGCCCGCTCTTATCAGGGGTCGCTTCAGCCGGATACAGGGAGGAGTGTCGATAGCCCTGTACCTCATTTATATGACAAAAATCTCTTTACCTATTGTTTTTTGATATCTTTTCGTGTATTATTTATTAAGCATATAATCCATTAAGCTGATTTTAAGAGAGGTAGTACAATGGGCAGGTCTGACGGAAAAAGACTCAAGGGGCTCGGAGTCGAATATGAGGTTGCGGCGCACGTTATGGATCATCGCTATGACGCGATGAATATGATACATCTCGACATACCTATGGAGCCTATGCGCAAGTATATGAACCGCAAGCGTAAAGAGGGCAAGCGCTATGACCACCTCACGCTGATTATCGCGGCTATGATACGCGCCATGGCTGAGTACCCCGCCCTCAACCGCTTTGTCGTCAATAAGCGCATCTATGCCCGTAACGATCTTGAAGTAGGTATGGTCGTGCTCAAAGAGGGCAGGATAGACGCCGAGGGCACCACCAGCAAGATGAAGTTCGATCCTTCAAACACGATAGATGAAGTAAACGAGACCATCAAGTCATATATCGAGAGCAACCGTAAAGAGGATGAGGTCAACTCAACCGATAAGCTCGCTAACTTTCTCTGCTCCGCTCCGGGACTGCTGCGCGTGGTGGCTAATCTCGCAAAGTGGCTCGATAAGCACAATATGTGTCCCAAAGCTATCATAGAGGCAAGCCCCTTCCACTGTACGATCATGCTCACTAACCTCGCGAGCATCAAGACCAACTACATCTACCATCACATCTACGACTTCGGCACGGTATCTATGTCGCTGGCTATCGGTATGCCGCATGACGTACCTATGGTCAAGAAGGGCGAGCAGATCTTCGTTCGCTGTCTGCCTATAGGTCTGGTCATGGATGAGCGTATAGCCTCGGGCGCTTACTTCGCGCTGGCGTTTCGTAAGTTCAGCAAGTATCTCGAGAATCCCGAGATACTTGAGCAGCCTCCCGAAAAGGTAGTAAAGGATAAAGTCTGATATAACAACAGGGTCTGACGAGAACGTCAGACCCTTGTCTTTTGCTTTATATTAATCCGTGATGATACCGCCGCTGCGGGCGAGCATAGAGTTGTTGTATCGGCGGTCATGCGTGACCTCTTTGATAAGCCTCACGCACGGCGGCATGGGTATCGGGGTATCCTCGCTGTCCACCTCAGCCTCAAGCGTCGCCGTCTTATCCCAGAACCCATATACATCCAGCTCATAGACAAGCCCCATATAGCCGAAGCTGTGCCTGTCCTTGACTATGGTGATCGTATCTACCGCCTTACGCTTGAGCAAGCGCTCATACTCATCCTTGCTTATCTCACGCTCATACTCACGGCGCGTCATATCCGAGAGCCGCTGCTTGTATGTATACACATACCTGATACCGCTGTCGTCAGTTATGCGGCGTATACGTCCGCCGATGAAGTCGCCGTCAGCCTCAAGATAGCTCTGCTCGATATGCGCGCGGCGATAATCGGGCATGGCTCTGAGCTCTTCGATATCAGGATATTCTATCAGGAATTTGCGCTCTATCTCAAGGGGCGCTTTGTTTATGTCAAAACCGTCCATATCTTACCTCATGGTTATGATGACCAGCTCGCGCGGATTTGCTACACGCGGACAGGCTACGGTGTTTGAGCAGCCCGCCGATACAATCAGCCTGCCGCCGAAAAAGCGTCCGTGAGCGTACTTGCCGAACAAGCCCTGACCCGGCACAAAGAAGCCCATGCCATCCTTGCCTATACCGAACTGACCTCCGTGGGTATGTCCCGACAGGGTGAGGTCTATGTCGCTGTCCTTGAGATGTTCCGCATACATATCGGGCTTATGGCACATCAGCAGCTTGTAGCCGCTCTTTGAGAGAAAGCCGGGCAGCCAGTCCTCCCAATCCCAGCAGGACATCCCGCCCAAGGTGAACCTGAAGCCTTTTATATCCACCTCGGTATCGGCGTTATCGAGCAGGATCACGCCGATATCGTTCAAAAAAGCATAGTCCTCATCGAGCAGCTTTTGCTCATGGTTGCCTAAGCTCATATATACAGGAGCGATCTTCACCGCTTCACGCAGCAGGCGACAGGCGTTTTCGCAGTCGCCGCGCATTCTCTTAGGCAGGAGACTTACTATGATAAAATTTGTAAAATGGATAGCGTTGATGACCACCCTTTTGACAGGCTTGTGCTCAAACTCATACTGCGGGCGGTTATCATACCGCTCAAAGGTATCTCCCGTCACCAGTATCAGATCAGGCTTCTCCGATCTGAGCAAAGGCAGCAGCCAATCACAGTTGCGCTCGTGGACGTCTGAGATATGAGCGATCTTTACTGACCGGCTCAGCTTGAGACCCGTATCACAAGTATATCGTGTTATCACCGATCCTGCCATCCTCTCTCCTCCTTTGCGTGTTGATCTATATTATTATATCCTATGTCGAGCCTTAATGCAATATAATCTAAAAACCGAGAAAAAGTTAAAAAAGCACTTTACTTAGCAACTCAATACTGTTATTATAGTATTATTAAACAATAGCTGCTAACATTACAGGGGGTATTATAATGAGAATGACCAAGATCGTATGTACGATGGGCCCTGCCTGCGATGATGTCGACATCTTAGTCAAGATGATCGACGCGGGCATGAACGTAGCGCGCTTCAATATGTCGCACGGCGAGTATGACGCTATGACCAAGCGCTTCAACTTAGTCAAAAAGGCTATCGCCAAAAGCGGCAAGACCGTAGCTCTGCTGCTCGATACCAAGGGTCCCGAGATCCGCGTCGGCACCTTTGAGGACGGCTCCGTTACGCTCGAGGCAGGTCAGGAGTACCGCCTGTACTCATCAGAGGGTCACGGTGACTCAGAGGGCGTCACGCTCTCTTATCCCAAGCTCATAGATACCTTCCGCCGCGACAACGCAAGCATAGGCAGGACGATCCTCTTTGACGACGGCAAGATCTCGGCGCGGGTAGAGAGTATAGAAGAAGACTGCATAGTGACCCGCGTCATCACCGGCGGTAAGCTCTCTAACCGCAAGAGCATCAACATCCCCGGATATACTATCAATATGCCTTACATAAGCCAGCGCGACCGCGCCGATATCGAGTTCGGTCTCAAGATGGGCGTCAACGTCATCGCCGCCTCCTTCGTACGCTCGGCGGACGACGTCATCAAGCTGCGCGACTATATAGACAGCCTCGGATATGAGGACGTCGAGATCATCTCTAAGATCGAGAACCAGAGCGGCGTGGACGACATCGACCGCATCATAGACGTATCTAACGGCGTAATGGTAGCGCGCGGAGATATGGGCGTAGAGATACCCTTCATCAAGCTGCCTGAGATACAGAAGATGATCATCCGCAAGTGCGTGCTCGCGGGCAAGTATGTCATCACCGCGACACAGATGCTCGACAGCATGACCACCAACATCCGTCCCACCAGAGCCGAGATCTCAGACGTAGCCAACGCCGTATATGACGGCACCTCTGCCGTCATGCTCTCGGGCGAGAGCGCGGCGGGCATGTACCCGGTAGAGAGCGTCGAGGCGCTCAACGATATCTGCACCGAGGCAGAGAAGCACGAGAACCTCATGCTGCTGCGCGGAGCCTCCGCCACCCAGACGGATATGTCCGCCTTCCGCGAGAACATCTGCGAAGCCGCCAAGACCGTAGCCGAGAACATCGGAGCCAAGGCTATCATAGCCGAGAGCAAGACGGGAGCCGTAGCCCGCGCCATGGCGCGCTGCCGCCCGAGATGCCCGATCATCGCCGTAGTCACCTCGGAGCAGGTCTGCCGCAAGCTGTGTCTGAGCTGGGGCGTAAGCCCGATACTCGGCGAAGAAAAGCAGACCTCCGACGAGATCACCGTACAGGCTATAGACAAGGCGCTGTCTACCGGCATAGTTGAGCCGGGCGACACCGTAGTCATCATCAGCTCCAACAAAACCGTGCCCACCTCCGGCACGGACACTCTCAACATCAGAATAGTATAAAAACAGCTGCCCCCTCTGACATACACGCGTGTCAAGGGGGCGATATCATGATCCCGGATACATATGAAATACGAATATACCCTGATACGCTCCAAGCGGCGCACCCTATCTCTGCAGATAAAGGGCGACGAGCTGATAGTCCACGCCCCGAAAAGGGTATCAAAGCGCGAGATCGACGACTTTGTTCAGCGCCACGAGGAGTGGATAGAAAAACATCGCTCAAAGATAGCTCAGCGTAAGGCTGAGCTGTCAGCCGTACCGAAGCTGAGTGAGGCTGAGCTGAGCGACCTCACCCGAAAAGCTCTTGAATACATCCCCGCCAGAGTCGAGTATTACGCCGCAAAGCTGGGGCTTAGCTACGGGCGCATAACCCTGCGGTGTCAAAAGACCCGCTGGGGCAGCTGCTCGGCTAAGAAGAATCTCAACTTCAACATCCTGCTGATGCTCACGCCGCCCGAGGTCATAGACAGCGTGGTGGTGCATGAGCTGTGTCACCTTAAAGAGATGAACCACTCAGGCCGCTTCTACAAGCTCGTCTACGCCGCCTGCCCCGACTACGACCGTTGGAACAAGTGGCTCAAACAAAACGGCGCCGCCATAATGGCGAGAGTTGACAGAGGATAGATATATATATGATTATTAAAGGTTTCTGTTTCATGAACATATCCGGTAAAAAGGGACAACAATAAACCATGATAATAAAAAAGCGTTTTGATAATTGATAATCCGGTAATAAAAACCCGTATTTCGATTGAAATCGAATGTGAAATACTCTATAATGCGGTT
Source organism: uncultured Ruminococcus sp. (assembly GCA_902776975.1). Taxonomy (GTDB): domain Bacteria; phylum Bacillota; class Clostridia; order Oscillospirales; family Acutalibacteraceae; genus Ruminococcoides. The sequence continues at coordinate 11,777 of CACYSI010000002.1, read as the reverse complement.
TATAAAAATAAGGAGGTCACTCATATGAAAATGAGATCAATTATCAGCTTGATGCTTTGTCTGTGCCTGACGGCGGCTGTTCTTGTCGGCTGCGGCGGCAACGCGTCAAAACCTACTGAAAACGTAACCGAAGCCGCGACCGCGGCAGAAACAAAGACCGACGGTATCGACTATATGGTGCTCGTCAACAAGACCCATAAGCTGCCCGACGACTGGGAGGAGAAGCTCGAGACCGTACATATGACCAACTCCGTCGGCGATGACGTCGAGACCGAGAAGAAGGCTTACGACGCTTATCTCAAGCTCAAAGCCGATCTTGAGAAGGACGGAATACATGTCGATCTCGACTCCGCCCGCAGGAGCGTGGCTGACCAGCAGAGGATCATGGATGACTTCACTAAGCAGTACGGCAAGGACTACGCGCTCAAGACCGTAGCTACACCGGGATACTCGGAGCATCACACGGGTCTCGCGCTCGATCTGTATCTTATCATCGACGGTAAGGATATCACCGAGAACGAGGATATGATGCAGTACCCCGAGATATGGTCGAAGATACACGCAAAGCTCGCCGATTACGGCTTTATCCTGCGTTATCTCGAGGGCAGAGAGTATATCACAGGCTACGGCTATGAGCCGTGGCATATCCGCTATATCGACAACGTAGATACAGCTAAGGAGATCATGAGTAAGGATATCACCTTTGAAGAGTATCTCGGCGCGTATAAAGGCGGTAAGGTAGATATCGACTACGGTACCTCATCCATATATAAAGAGGATGAACTTAAAGACGCCGTTATCCAGATAGAGTGCAGATTTGCCTCTCTTGACGGCTGTGTGCTAAAGAGCATCAGATACGCGGGCGATGAGGCTGTTACCGATGAAAAGCTCAAGGCGATCCAAGAGCAGAATCCCGACAGCAAATACACTCAGATAGTCGAGTTCCTGATGGACTTCCATACTCCCGAGAACACAGGCGACACGACCCTTGAGTCTGACCGCGACTATACAGATTATCAGTGGTGGCTGGCGCGCACCGCAGACTCGGGCTGGGAGATCGTTAGCTTCGGCTACGGAGCATAAACGGGTCTGTGATTTGGACGTCGTTATCATACCTTTTAAAATAACTCTTGATTTATTTGCGGTAATATTGTAGAATAGACAGGTACATTTGACAACAATATCACCAAAGGACTGATAAATATGAAAAAGTTGATCGCCCTGACTATGGTTCTGGCGCTTGCGCTCTCGCTGACAGGCTGCTTCGGTATGGGCAATAATAACGCGTCTACATCCGACCAGGCTGTAGCTGCCGATGTAGAGACATACGACAAGGACTTTGACGGACTTGTAAAATACATCAAGGACCGCAACAATAACTCCGCCGAAAGCGAGCTGTACTACGATATACTCGGAGCTAAAAACGGCAAGCGAGTCATACTCAACGGCAACGCCTATGTAGAGGTATACGACTTCACCGGCGCGGATAACGATACCGCCGCTAAGATCATAGCCGAGGTCAAAGAGAACGAGAAGTTCAGCCCCATGGAGAACGGTACCGCTATGACAGCCGCTATCACAAAGAGCGGCAACTATGTTCTGGCTTGGGACGCTACCCGCAGCTTTGACTACGCCAAGAACGCCGTTACGGATGAGCTTAAGGAAAACTGGTAATCAAATAAACAGACAAAAAATATGAAAACAGCGTCGTGAGAATGATCTCGCGGCGCTGATTATTTTTCCCGATTTGAATGATTCTTCTTGCTAACAATAATGATTTGTGATAAAATCGGAGCATAGTGAGATTTGTCGAAAACGACAGATCCTTATACCGTATATAAATATTTCCATCTACAATTTTCCCTCTATATCAGCCGCCGTGTAAGATATAATAAGAATATATCCAAGAAAAGGGGCTGATACCGTGAGAGATGAAAAAGACGCGTGGAACTCGTTTTTCCAAAGCGGAAGCGTGCTGGATTATCTTGAGTACAAGGCTATCCAATACGCCAAGCAGGGCGGCGAGCTGAAAGAGGCTAAGGATGAGGTTCAAGACAAAGGGACTGATACTCAGAGAACAGAATATCGGTGAGAGAGATAAGCTGGTATGGGTACTGACCGACAGTCACGGGATATTGCGCGCCTTTGTACGGGGCGCCAAAAGCATCAAAAGCCCTAAGTGCGCCGGCACGGGGCTTTTGTCATATTCCGCGCTCACTGTGTTTGAGGGCAAGGACAGCTATGTGATAGACGAGGCGTTCGCCGAGGAGCAGTTCATCGGCTTACATAAGGATGTAGTCAATATGTCGCTCGGTCAGTACTTTTGCGAACTGTGCCTCAATCTCTGCCCCAAGGGGCAGGAGGCGTCGGAGCAGCTCAGACTGGCTCTCAACTCGCTGTATATGCTGTCTAATAATAAGCGTCCCGCGGTGCAGATCAAGGTCTGCTTTGAGATGAGGCTGATCAGCATGACGGGATATATGCCCGATCTGGTCATGTGCTCCGACTGCGGAGTATATGAAAGCCCCGAGATGGTCTTTGTGCCTCAGACAGGCAGGCTGTACTGCTCCGACTGCGCCGAGCGTCACGGAGTACAAGGGGTAAGACTGCCCATAGCGTCGGTCACGGCGCTCAGACACACGGTATACGCTGACTCGGACAAGCTCTTTTCGTTTGAGCTCAGGGATGAGCTGTGGGAGAGACTTTCGGCGGCGTCGGAGAGCTATGTATCGTACATGACTCAGCGTGATTATCCGACATTACAGTTTTACAAAAGCCTGAACGTTTGATAAAAAACACAATCTTACATCTGTTATCTTAAAGGAATCACATATGATGGACAGACATTACCGTACACTCGAACTTGATAAGATACTCGATATGCTCGCAGAAGAGACCGCCATCGAAGAAGCGGGCGAGCTTGCGCGCGCGATAGAGCCGCAGTATGATCTCGACAAGGTACAGCGTCTGCTGACTCAGACCGAGGACGCTCATATACTGATCGGACGCTTCGGCGCGCCGTCCTTCGGCGGTATCTCAAACGTCACCAATCCTCTGCGCAGAGCCGAGGCGGGCGGCTGTCTCAACACCTCGGAGCTGCTCTCGATAGCGAGGGCTCTGAGGGTCATCAAGGGCGTGCGCGACTGGCACAGTCACTGCGCGGGCGTGAGTACCTCGCTGGACGGATACTTTCGCGCTCTGTATACCAACCCTAACCTCAGCGACCGTATCACGACCTGCATAATCGGCGCTGACGAGATTTCCGACGGAGCGTCACGGGAGCTGGGCGAGATACGCCGTAAGATGCGTATAGCCGCGTCTAAGGCTCGTGAGGCGCTCGAAAAGATCATTCGCTCATCTACATATCAGAAGTATCTGCAGGAGGCTATCATCACCCAGCGCGACGGCAGATATGTAGTGCCCGTAAAGCAGGAGTTCCGCTCTCAGGTGGCGGGTCTGGTGCATGATACCTCATCCTCGGGCTCTACGGTATTCATCGAGCCGATGGGCGTAGTCAACGCCAACAACGATATCCGCGTGCTCAAAGGAGATGAAGAGAAAGAGATCGAGCGCATCCTCTTTGAGCTGAGCGGTCTGTGCGCGGGCTGCGCTTCGGATATAATCAACAGCTACAAGACTCTTACAGAGCTTAATCTTATATTCGCTAAGGGACATTTAGCCTATAAAATGAAGGCGGTGCGTCCCGTTATTAACGACAGCGGCGTTATAGAGCTGAAAGGCGCAAGACATCCGCTCATCCCTAAGGACAGGGTAGTGCCCACCGATATCAGATTAGGTGAGGAGTTCGATACCCTCGTCATCACCGGTCCCAACACGGGCGGCAAGACCGTGTGTCTCAAGACTCTCGGTCTGCTCACGCTCATGGCTATGTGCGGCATGATGGTGCCCGCGTCGGATAACTCGCGGCTGTCGGTGTTCCGCCGCGTGCTGGTTGACATAGGCGACGAGCAGAGTATAGAGCAGAGCCTGTCTACCTTCTCGGCGCATATCACCAACATCATCGGCATACTCAAGCTGACCAACCGCTCTACACTCGCCGTTATAGATGAGCTCGGCGCGGGCACAGACCCGGTTGAGGGCGCGGCTTTAGCTGTAGCGATACTTGAAAAGCTGCGTGAGCGCGGAGCTAAGACCGCCGCCACCACTCACTACTCCGAGCTTAAAGAATACGCGCTCAAGACTCCCGGCGTCGAGAACGGCTGCTGTGAATTCGACGTCACCACACTGCGTCCGACCTATAAGCTGCTCATTGGCGTTCCCGGTAAGAGCAACGCCTTCGCTATCTCGAAGCGACTGGGTATGGAGGACGATATCATAGACCGCGCACGCGAGCTGACCTCTACCGAGAGCCGTCAGTTCGAGAACGTCGTCGAGAGCCTGGAGCAGAGCCGTAAGGAGCTATCCGACGAGCTTGAGAGAGCGCGTCAGGCTACCTCCGCCGCCGTGCAGAAGCAGGCAGAAGCCGAGAAGGCTCTCGAGCGCGCGAAAGCGGACGCAAAGCGCGAGCTGGATATGGCTAAGCATAAGGCTCAGGAGCTCGCCGCCAAGACGCGCGCTCAGGCTTACGCTATCATAGACGAGCTCGAGCAGGCTAAAAAGAACAAGAAATATGAGGCTGAGCAAAAGCAAAAATTCAAAACAGGTATGAAGACTCTTGAAGATACCGCCGACCCGATCAAAGAGAGCGAGCAGGGCGACTATAAGCTGCCCAGAGAGCTTAAGGTCGGCGATAACGTCCTCATATTCGATATAGACAAAAAGGCAGTAGTGCTCGAAAAGCCCGAGAAGGGCACCGTGCTGGTGCAGGCGGGCATAATCAAGACCAGAGTCAAGCTGAATAATCTGCGGCTTTTGTCAGACGATAAGGTGTCCGTGCCCCGTCGACGCGAGCGTACGGTGACTAAGGACATCAGCTCTGTACTAAACAACGAGATAGATGTGCGCGGTCAGACGGCCGACGAGGCTGTGCTGAGCGTAGATCAGGCTATCGACTCGTGCGTGCTCTCAAACGTCAACACCCTCAGGATAATCCATGGCAAGGGTACGGGAGTACTGCGCTCAGAGATCCAAAAGTATCTCAGACACCACAGAGCGGTCAAGAACTTTCGCCTCGGTACCTTCGGAGAGGGAGAGAGCGGAGTGACCATAGTAGAGCTGAAATAACCAACCACCACGGAGTTCAGAATGAAGAAAACACTGTTACTGCTACTTATAACAGCGCTTTTTTTGACAGGATGCGCGAACAGTACCGTATCTGATAAAGCTGTGAGCACACCTTTGGAGGCTACGGCGGATCAGGCTACGGCGGATCAGGCGGTAAAGCCTGCCGTCAGATACATACCCGAATCACCGTCAGAGGTCATATCGGGCGTTCAGACTTTTCCGACGGAAAAGCCGAACGAGCTTGCGCTGTCAAAATACAATCGAATACTGAACACCGAGCTCAGCGGCAGCACCGTACTGGACGCCGAAGAGATATATCAGTATCCCGAGCTGCCCACAGGCTGCGAGTCTGTATCGCTGACCATAGCTCTCAACTGCATGGGCGCAAAGCTCGATAAGACCGATGTAGCCGAAAAGTATCTTGAGTACAGCGATAACTTCGCCATAGGCTTCTGCGGCGATCCCTTTACCGATGACGGCGCGGGGATATTCCCGCCGGGACTTGTTAAGAGCGCGTGGAACTATATCAACGATACGGGAGCAAAGCTCTATCCCATAGATACGTCGGGGTTGAGCATGGATCAGCTGTATCACTTCATCGACGCGGGCAGTCCGGTTATAGTCTGGACTACGGTATATATGGCGTGGCCGTATGATATCGAGATAGCCGAAGAGTACAACGGCGAGTACTATCCGTGGTACGATCTCGAGCACTGCGTGTGTATGTACGGCTACGATATCGACAACGGCGAGATATACATCTCAGACCCACAGCAGGGCAACATCACAGTCAGCGCGTATGAGTTTGAAGAGATATACGACGAGATCGGCAGATACTCGATGACCTTGATAGATACCAAGGATATTTAAACGGAGATAATTATGTTCAGAGAAATGCGCAGATTCAAACAGCAGTTGGATACGGAAGAATGTGAGAGGATACTCAGAGAAACTCCGAGAGGCACGCTCGCTGTCTCGGGCGATGACGACTATCCGTATACGGTACCGCTCAACTTTGTTTTTGACGGGGGCTGTCTGTACTTTCACTCTGCTAAATCGGGACATAAGGCGGACGCTGCGCGAGCCTGTGATAAGTCGTCCTTTTGCGTACTCGACAAGGGTGAGCTTTCCGATGACGGCTGGTCGTACTTTTTCAACAGCGTCATAGTCTTCGGCAGGCTCAGAGAGATCGCCGACGATACCGAGAAAGAAGCTAAGCTCAGGCTCCTGGGCAACAAGTATTTTCCGTCCGAGGAGATGACCGAGAGCGATATCCGTAAGAACGCCTCGCGCTGTACCGTATTTGAACTCAAGATCGAGCATATGACGGGCAAGCGAGTGCATGAGAGATGAAGCTATGAATCCTAAACTTAAAGAACTCCGGGCTAAGGCGATGGCTCTGCCTCTGCAGCCCGGAGTATATATAATGAAAAACAAACACGGCGAGATAATCTACATCGGCAAGGCGAAAAAGCTCAAGAACCGCGTCAGCCAGTACTTCGGCTCTCAGAACAACCATGCCGAAAAGGTACGCCGCATGGTCGAAAACGTAGATGACTTCGAGTACATCATCACCGACAGTGAGTTTGAGTGTCTGATACTCGAGTGCTCGCTGATAAAGCAGCATACCCCTAAGTACAATATACTGCTCAAGGACGACAAGGGCTACAGCTATATCCGCGTGACCGACGAAGAGTGGCGCCGACTGAGCTATGTCCTGCAAAAGGCGGACGACGGCGCGAGATATATAGGGCCGTATAAGTCGAGCTACTATGTCAAGTCGTCGGTGGAAGAGGCAAACAAGATATTCGGCCTGCCTACCTGTAACAGAAAATTCCCCGAGGATTTCGGGCGATACAGACCGTGCCTGAACTTTCACATCAAGCAGTGCTGCGCGCCGTGTACCGGACGCGTAAAGCTCAAGGACTACAACGAGCGCGTTGAGTCGGCGCTCGAGTTTCTCTCCGGCGACAGCGCTAAGACGGTGAGCGTGCTCAAAGAGCGTATGACGGCGGCAGCCGAGGCTCTCGACTTTGAGCGCGCTGCTCGCTACCGTGACCAGATAGCCGCCGTCAAGAAAATGCGCGACAAGCAGAAGGTGGTCGACATCAATATCGACGAGCTGGACGTCATCTCTACGGTCATCCAAAACAACAAAGGCTCGGCTACGGTATTCCGCTTTGCCGACTCGCGCCTGTATGATACCGAAAACTTCATAGTGGACGATGTGGACGATTTAACGGACTTTCGCTCCCAGTTCATCCTGCGCTACTATACTCTGCGATCCGAGATACCCGCCCATATAGCTCTTGACGGAGAGATAGATGATATCGAGAACACCGAGCTATGGCTCAGCGATAAAAAGGGAAAGCGGGTATATATCAATATCCCTCAGCGCGGAGTGCAGAAGAATCTTGTCGATATGTGCTCCAAAAACGCCTATGAGGCTCTCGGGCAGCTCAGCGGAGTCACCGGCAGACAGCTCAGCGTGCTCGATGAGCTGAAGAACCTTCTCGGGCTCGATAAGCTGCCCGAGTATATTGAGAGCTACGATATATCCAACCTCGCGGGCGCCGACAACGTGGCGGGCATGGTGGTGTTTGAGAACGCCAGACCCTTAAAAAGCGCCTATCGCAAGTTCAAGATAAAGTCCTTTTCCGGTCAGGATGATTACGGCTCCATGACCGAGGTGCTGACGAGGAGACTTGACGAGTATAAAAAGGCTCAGTCAGAGGGAGTCGATAGCGGCTTCGGCAGACTGCCCGATCTGATACTGCTCGACGGTGGCAAGGGTCAGGTAGGCGCGGTGCTGCCTGTCATAGAGGCTTCGGGTCTGCCGATACCCGTCTTCGGCATGGTCAAGGATGACCATCACCGCACGCGCGCCATAGTCAGCGACTCGGGCGAGATAGCTATCCGCCCCAACCGCGCGGTATTCACCTTCGTCACCAATATCCAGGACGAGGTACACCGTTACGCTATCGGCTTCAACCGTCAGCAGCGCAAGCGCGTCTTAGGCTCTTCGCTTGAAGAGATCCCCGGTATCGGACGCAAGCGAGCCAGGGAGCTGATGCGCTTCTTCCGCACTATCAAGAACATCTCAAACGCTTCGACAGAGGAGCTCGAGCAGGCTCCAGGCATGACTCATCCCGCCGCCGTAAGCGTATACAATTATTTTCACGAGGATGAGTAGAATAGGCTCCCTTTGCCAAAGGGAGCCCTAAACAAGGAGGCAAATATGCGAGTTATAACCGGCTCTGCTCGTGGCAGAGCGTTAGAGACCCTGAAGGGCGACGATATCGTACGTCCGACGACCGACAAGGTCAAGGAGGCGGTGTTCTCGTCTATCCAGTTTGAACTTGAGGGGCGTGTTTTCATCGACGTCTTCGCGGGCAGCGGACAGATGGGCATCGAGGCTCTCTCCAGAGGAGCCGCTAAGGCGGTTTTTCTCGACAGCTCCAAAAAGGCGGCGGCGGTCATCGAGCGCAACCTAAAGGTTACAAACCTGCAACATTTGGCTGAAGTCATCACCGCGGATTCTGTCTCATATCTCAAAAGGACTGACAGAGAATTCGACATAGCCTTCCTTGATCCGCCGTATAACAAGGGGATTTTACAAGAAACCATGCCAATTATTGCACAAAGAATGAAAAAAACAGGCGTGATTATTTGTGAAAGTGCATTAAATGATAAAATATTACAAAAATATTACAACTTTACTCTTGACAGAGAGCGTACCTATGGTAAAATAAGGGTAAGCACATATCGTCATGTTGACTTTGTAAATGGCAATATATGACTGTGTACCACAACATCCTCAGGTTAGGAGCCTAATATGCACAATACCGTAATCTGCCCCGGCAGTTTTGACCCCGTGACCCTCGGACACATCGATATCATCACCCGCGCGAGCAAGATGTTTGACAACGTCATAGTAGGCGTGTTCGTCAACGGCGATAAGCACCCTGCTTTCTCTATAGAAGAGAGGGTCGCTCATCTTCAAAAGACCGTAGGCGATATCCCCAACATCACGGTGATGAGCTGTGACGGACTGCTCGCCGACTGCGCCAAAGAGCTCGGCGCCTCGGCTGTAGTGAGAGGACTCAGGGCGGTATCCGACTTTGAGTATGAGTTTCAGATGGCTTTGACCAACCGCAAGCTCAACCCCGAGCTGGACACGGTGTTCCTGGCGAGTGACGCCGGATACACCTATCTCAGCTCATCCATAGTCAAAAACGTGGCATCGCTGGGCGGCGACATATCTAACTTTGTGCCCGCCTGCATACATGACGAGATATTCAACAGACTTAATATGAAAGGAACCGAGTAAAATGAGAGTAGACGAACTTATCCAGGAACTGCAGGATCTTGTAGCAGACGCTAAAACCATGCCTCTGTCAGGCGGCAAGGTCATTATCGAGGCTGACAAGATCTATGATATTCTCGACGAGATACAGGACACCATGCCCGCCGAGGTAAGACAGGCTAAGAACATCGTTGCCGATCGCAGCCAGATCATCGCCGAGGCTAAAAAGGAGAGCGAGGATATCATCCGTGCCGCCGAGGATCGCAAAAAGGCTATGATCGAGCAGAGCGAGGTCATGCGCGAGGCTAAGGCCGAGGCTTCCGAGCTGATCAACGACGCTAAGGTCAAGGCTTCTGAGATCCGCAAAGCCGCTAACGACTATGTAGAGAATGTTATGAAGCGCACAGACGACGCTATCACAGCCCAGCTCACCGAGCTGCGCAAGACCCGCCAGAACCTGCGCATCACCAAAAAGCAGTAATGCTTTTTGACTTTTGATAAAACCGTTTAGTATAATAAAATATCATTATAATCAAAACGCCCTGCGGTTGACCGCAGGGCGTTACTGCAAATAATAGCTGAAGAACAGCGCAAACCTAAAGGCGGAGGGCATATGCCCTCCGCCTTTAGTGCTTACTGTATTGAATAATCGAGGTATTCCTCAAGTTCTTCTTCTTCTTTTTTCTTCTGCTCTTTAACTACGAGATACGCGGTAACTCCCGCGGCGATTATAGCGATAGCAGAAACGATCCATAAGATCATCTTGATTGTGTACTTTCTATTCCAACTATTGAACATATTGAGCCTCCTGTATGTAGTATTATCAATCTATATCAAAATAATAACAGCAAAATCCCCGGTTGTCAATATATTGTATGCAACTTTATAAAAAGTTAAAAAATTATCAGCATATCTTGGGTCATCTGTTATTGCGTAACCTGTTTTATACTAATTTCAATTAAAATGCTTAAACAAGCCAAGAGCGAAGCGATTGGCTTAGTGTCACTGCTGGCGCCTGTCAAGATCGACAACGCAGCTATGCGGAATTTAACGCAATAGATGTTAAAGGGTTTTAATTGAAATTAGTATTAGCAGGCTCAATATTAGATTAGGATTGTCGGCGGAACATCACAGAAAAACGCCGCCGGGCAGGAGATGATCCCACTCGGCGGTAAGTTATCGATGATTCCGATTGGCGGAAGTGATGATATGTACGCTTGCGCGTTCATAGTTGAGCCGTTTTAGGCTCACTCCCACTCGATAGCACCTAAACAATTCCGTGTATGAATTATTATCTGTGCTATCTGTGGTACTTTTGATTATTTGATATATCCATATTCTCCTGCCTATATCCCCTCTTGTTATCATTTTGTTATCAGCGTTGATAACAGCGAGAGGATTTAGCCGTGTTGGATAAACTTTTCTGTACAGCTATTATATCGCATTTTAGCTTTGTTTTCAATAGGATTAGTATATTTTATTCGTATCTTTATTACTTGTTATTTAATTGATAAAACAGCGCAAATAATGACACATATAACTACTATTACAGCGGCAATTATACTGATTGATTTAGCAAATCTTCTTCCTCCCGGATTGTTTCTAATCTTAGCGAGCACACCTGTGGAAAAGAAAATACCTGTAATCAATGCTCCAACAGCAAGACCAAAGCATGTATATTCTATACATTCAAGCAAAGGATTTATTTGCTCAAATTTTAGTCCGACAAACACCAATGCAGTTAAAAGTGAAATCAATCCAATTAAACTGATTATACATAATCTTTTAGTCAGTAATTGCTTTTCTGCTTCTGCATAGTCTGCCATTTTTAAAGTTGTTTCTTTTAAATCTTCGTTCATTTCCTCACTTTTCCTTTCTCCGTTAAGAAGCTCGCGTATATCAATGTCGTAAAAATCTGCAAGCTCAACAATGATTGATAAGTCGGGCATATTGTTGCCGTTTTCCCAGCGTGACACAGTCCTGCCCGAAACGTTCAGTTTTTCGGCGAGCTGTTCCTGCGTCAAGCCTTTTTCTGTTCTCAGCTCCCGTAAGAATGAGCCGATTCTTTTTTGATCCATACGGTTATTCTCCTTTCCTGACACAAATCATAACTCAAACCGCAGCTTTTGAACACGACATAAAGTGAGAAAATGCCGTTTTTATGCGGTAGACACGTGTGTCGGGTCTTGATAATCTCCTAAAACAAGTGATTTTTTGTTAAGATGATGGTAATAACGTAATTATACCATAATCACAAGCGCTTGACAATGTTTCAGCCGCAGGGCTG
>CACYSI010000001.1 GCA_902776975.1 uncultured Ruminococcus sp. | reverse complement strand
ATTTTTGTCTGACCGCGGCAAAACCACAGCGAACCCTGACGGGTTCGCGAGGATTTTAACAATGGGCAGGCGGAAATATGCCCGTCAAAACCACGGTTCAGATTATTCCTGTCACCCTAACCGAACATTGATCAAAACCGAGCGGCATTCGCTGATTTTCTCCGTATTGTGCTCCTGCTTACGCGGCTCGGTTTTCATCAATGCTTAGTACCGTTATCTATCATGATCCCCACGCGGTCAAAAGAACAAGCAAAGAAGGTGATCCCATGCATAATGATTCCATTTACGGTGAGCCGGGGCTGTATGTGACCCCAAAGGTGAGATGTCTTGTTTATAAAAAACGTATCTCCGATGATCTGTACCTGATGCTGTGCGGCGTCGAGCACTGTCTGCCCGATTATTTCTTCCATACAGTAGACAGACCCGGCTACCATTTGCATGTGATCATGCAGGGCAAGGGACGACTGTCAGTCAACGGAACAGAAACGGATCTGCACTTCGGTCAAATGTTCATGACAAAGCCCGGCGAGGAAACATGGTACAAGGCGGACGCCGATGATCCGTGGGTCTATTGCTGGATGGCGTTCGACGGCAACATCGCGCAGAAATGCGTGGAGGAGACCGGCTTTGTCAAAGGGGTCAACGTGCTGGACTGTCATGTGGATACGCGCCACTTCTATTCCATCGTATCCAAGGTGCTGGATCAGGCGGAGCTGACCCCCTCCAACGTCTACTCCCGTACCGGACACCTGCTCGAATTCATCAGCACGGCTGTGCACTCCAATTACGAATCCGAGCGGCGTATCCGCAAAACGCACCACTATCCCACCGATGATTATGTCACTTATGCCGCCGATTTCATCCGCGGCAATTACGCGACCGCCAAGATCGGCGACGTCGCGAAATATGTCGGTCTGCACCGCAGCTATCTGACCAATCTGTTCAAGGCGAAGATGGGGGTATCTCCGCAGGAGTACCTGATGCAGTGCAAGCTCAATCAGGCGTGTAAGCTGCTGGAAGAAACCGAGAACCCGATCCAAGAGATCTCACGGCAGATCGGCTATGATAATCCGCTGACCTTCTCCAAGACCTTCAAGAGCTTCTACGGCGTCAGCCCCCGTGAGTACCGCCGAACACGCCGGAATCCCTCCAACGCTCCCAATGAGTCAAATCCATAATAAAAAGGAGTTATCCGCATGAGTATCCGTTATATCGAAGAAACCAAGCAGCTGATCTTAGAAACCAAGAATACCGCTTATCAGATGAAGATCGATGAGCTGGGCTATTTGCAGCATCTGTACTATGGTTCCAAGCTCGGGCAAAACGATATGTCCTATCCGTACCGTATATATGATCACGGCTTTTCAGGCAATCCGTATGATATGCGTAATAACCGCGCCTACTCGCTGGACTCTATGGCGCAGGAGTATACATCCTTCGGCGTGGGAGACTTCAGAGTGACCAGTATACGCGCCTCGTGCTCTGACGGCAGCCGCTGCGCGGAGTTCAGATATGAGAGCCATGAGATCAGAAACGGAAAGTACTTGATCCCGGGTCTGCCCTCTGTCTATGACAGCGGACAGATCGCGCAAACGCTGATCGTCACCCTGATCGACAACGCCGCCAACATAAGGATACGCCTGTATTACGGCGTCTTTGAAGAGCTTGACGTCATCACACGCTGCGCCGAGATAATCAACGCGGGCTATGAGATAGTATGGCTGCGAAAAGCCTGCTCGATGTGTCTGGAGCTTCCGTTCGGTAAGTGGGATATGATACACTTTCACGGAAGGCACTGCATGGAGCGTCAGCCGGAGCGCGTGCCGCTGTTCCACGGTATACACACTCTCGTATCGGGCAGAGGCATGTCGAGCCATCAGCATAATCCGTTTGTTATCCTGTGTGACAGAGAAGCCACGGAGGACAGCGGCGCCTGCTACGGCGTGATGCTGATGTACTCGGGCAATCACAAAACAGAGATCGAACGCGACCAGTTTGACAGCGTGCGTATCGTGACAGGTGTAAGCGACGACCGCTTCCGCTGGGAGCTGCCGTCGGAAGCGTCCTTCCATACTCCCGAGGTCATACTCAGCTGCGCGGACGGTCTGACAAATCTCTCTCACAACTATCACCGCGTGATCCGCAATAACGTAGTGCGCGGAGAATACAGGCTGAGCCATCGTCCCGTGCTCATCAACAACTGGGAAGCGACATACTTCGACTTTACCGAAGAAAAGCTGATCTCGATAGCCGAAAAGGCAAAGGAGCTCGGGATCGAGATGTTCGTCCTCGACGACGGATGGTTCAAAAACCGCAACGACGATAACGCGGGATTGGGAGACTGGATACCTGATAAACGCAAGCTGCCGAACGGACTTGACGGACTTATCAAAAAAATCAACGATATGGGACTGAGGTTCGGTCTGTGGATAGAGCCTGAGATGGTCAACGAGGACAGCGACCTCTACCGCGCTCATCCCGACTGGGCTCTGACCGCCCCCAACCGCGCGCCGATGATGGCGCGAAATCAGCTGGTGCTCGACCTGTCGCGCAGAGAGGTGCATGACTATCTGTATACCACTATATCGGGTCTGCTGAAAAAATATAATATCACCTATATCAAATGGGATTTCAACCGTCCGATCTCGGACGTATACTCGCACGCGATCCCCTCATCCCGTCAGGGCGAGGTGACTCACAGATACTATCTGAGTCTGTACAAGCTGTATGACAAGCTGACCGAAGAATTCCCACATGTGCTCTTTGAGGGCTGCGCGGGAGGCGGCGGACGCTTTGACGCGGGTATGCTGCAATACTCGCCGCAGATATGGTGTTCGGACAACACCGACGCGATAGCAAGACTGAAGATACAGTACGGCACATCTTTCGGCTATCCTTCGAGCGCTGTCGGCGCTCATGTCAGCGCTTCACCCAATCACCAGACCGGGCGTAAGACTCCGCTCAACACACGCGGTATAGTCGCGATGTCGGGTACCTTCGGCTATGAGCTGGATCTGTCGAAGCTCAGCGATGAAGAGTGCGAAGAGATGAAAGCTCAGATACGCCGCTTCAAAGAGGTAGAGCCGATCGTCCACGGAGGCAAGCTGTACAGACTGAGCAATATGAGCGACAGCACTCACTATGTCGCGTGGGAATATGTCAGCGACGACCAAAGCCGCGCCTTACTGAACATAGTGGTGACAAATCCGCTCGCGAACTCCGCCCCGGTGCATATCAAGCTGAAAGGACTGCTGCCGGACGCGGTATACTCGGTGAACGGCGAGTTCGAGGTGCTCGGCTCGGCGCTGATGCACGGCGGATACACCTTCCCGCAGCTCATCGGCGATTATCCCGCTATGCAGCTTGACATTTTACGGATAAAATAACAGGACATAAACATAGGCCCTTCAAAACAAGGAGAAAAAGCATTGAACCCGAATAAGATCAACTGGTCTGAAGAAAAAGCGAAAATAAAAGAGCTGCCCTTCAAGGAGAAGATCCGTTACATCTGGACGTATTTCTGGATCCCGATAGTCGGAATCATCTTTGTGCTCTGCTTCGGTACCTTCCTGATAATACGGATAGCAACCAATATCCCCGACAACTGGCTGATGGTCACCTTCGCGAACACTACCGCTCAGGCGGGGACGGGGTCTCAGCTCTGGGAGGATTTCACCGATTACGCGGGCTATGACCTCAAACAGAAAAAGGTGGAGTTCAACGCCGAATCCTACTTTGATTACACCAAAAATCAGGCGAAGGGCAACGCCTATTACAACACGTTCGTGACCCTCGTCGACGCCGGTGAGATCGACGCGGTCACCATGGAGCCCAAGTCGCTGGCGGCTCTCGGAGAAAGCGGCAGGCTCTTCAACCTGAACGATGAAAAATGCGCCGGCATCAAAGCAAAGTATGCCGACCGATTTGTGTACTATACGCCGGTGGATGAGAACGGTTCTGAGCTCGAACCGATCCCCGTAGGCGTGGATATCAGCGACAGCCTTCTGGTGACGAAATACCATGTGTACCCCGAAGGCTGCGCGCTGGGTATCGGAGCTCAAAGCAAGAATATCAAGGAAGTCGGAGATTTCCTGCGATTTGTATTAGGGGAGGGATAAGCCATGCGGAATTTTGTCAGCTCGTTTATGAGCCCCGACAGCGCCTTCGGCAGGGTGATGACCAAGATCGGTATCATCATCTGCGCCAATTTGATGTTTGTGCTGTTCAGCCTGCCCGTCATCACGATCGGCGCGTCCTACGCGGCGCTGTACCGCGTCATGCTCAAGACCCTGCGCTCGGGCGGCGTGACCAATCCCTTCAAGCAGTTTTGGCTGGGCTTTAAGAGTAGCTTTTTGCAGGCGACAGCGGTATGGATCCTCTATGTTGCGTTGATGGTTGCGGGCTACTTCGGGTTGCGGATCTGTTGGCAGGCAGGCGGCATGATGGGCTACTTCCAATACGCGCTCTACGGCGTCGGACTGCTTCTCACGCTGATCCTGATCTATACCTTTCCGTCGATCGCGGCGTTTGAGGGCACGATCGGGGGGCATCTCCGCAACGCGGTGTACTTCGCGTTCCATAAGTCGTGGTGGATCCCCGTCAACCTCTTCTTCCATATCTTTCCGCTCTATCTGACCTACAGCGATCCGCAGATGATGCCGCTGTACGCTTTCTGCTGGTTCTTCTTCGGCTTCGGCGCGATCACGATGCTGACCGCTCGGCTGCTGATCAAGGACTATAACCGGTTCCTGCCCCTTGTGGATGATTTCGGCGATTTCATCCTCACCGAGGACGGCAGGCAGATCATGCCCGGCAGTCCCGAGGAAAAGGCGCTCTATGAAGAGGGCGGCGACAGCGTCGGCGGCCGTGAGATGTCTGAGGAAGAAATGATAAAAGAACTGCAAAAACTCGATATGTGATGGTGATGTTATGAAAGCAAAAGAATTGATCAATCAACTCAATAACAGTGGGTTTAAAGAAGAGCTGTCGGTGCTGTACGGTGCGGACGCGAACGTCCTGTATACACAGCGCCATCGATATATCAAGGCGATCGAGCGCTTTACGGAGATCTTCCCCGAGCATGAGGACGTCCACCTGTTCTCCGCTCCCGGACGCTCGGAGATAGGAGGAAACCATACCGATCATCAGCGGGGCTGCGCGCTCGGCGCGGCGGTCAATCTGGACGTCGTCGCCGTGGTCGCCTTTCATGAGGAGGGCGTGATCCGTCTCTACAGCGAGGGCTACGACATGACCGAGATCGATCTTGCCGACCTCGACGTCCACGAGAATGAAAAAGGAAAATCGATCGCTATCGTGCGCGGTATCGCCGCTCGCTTTGCGCAGATGGGCGTGAAGATCGGCGGCTTTGACGCGTATTCCGTGTCGGATGTGCTGTCGGGCAGCGGACTGTCATCCTCCGCCGCCTTTGAAACGCTGGTCGGCACGATCATCGACGTACAGTATAACGACGGCAAGGCAGGCGAGATCGAGATCGCCAAGATCGGTCAGTATGCCGAGAACGTCTATTTCGGCAAGGGCAGCGGTCTGCTTGACCAGATGGTCTGCTCCGTCGGCGGCTTTGTGTTCCTCGATTTCAGAGACGCGGAGCAGCCGGTGGTGGAGAAGCACAGCTTCGACTTTGCCAAAGCCGGCTACAACCTCTGCATCACCGACACCAAGGGCAGTCACAGTGATCTGACCGATGATTATGTTGCCGTGCCGAGCGAGATGAAGCAGGTAGCGGCGTATTTTGGCAAGGAGGTGCTGCGCGAGGTGGACGAGAAGGAGTTCTTCCAAGCCATCCCCGCGCTGCGCGGCAAATGCTCCGACCGCGCCATCCTGCGCGCGATGCACTTTTTCGGCGAGAACAACCGCGCCATCGCCGAGGCAGACGCGCTGGACAGAGGCGATCTGGAGCGCTTCTTCACTCTCTATCATCAAAGCGCCGATTCCTCCGCCGATCTTCTGCAAAATCTGTATGCCACCAAAAAGCCCTTGGAGCAAGGGATCCCGCTCGCGATCGCCGTCAGTAAGTCGGTGTTGGGAAATGACGCGAGCGTTCGTGTGCACGGGGGCGGCTTTGCCGGAACGATCCAGGCGTTTGTGCCGCTCGATCAGACCGAAGCCTACCGAGAGAAGATGGACGCCCTGTTCGGCGCGGGGAGCTGTTATGTGCTGCGTATCCGTCCCGTAGGCGGCGTAAAAATAATATAAGATTCTCAAGGCAAAAACTGCAAAGGTGATAATATGATTTGTTCAGCTATCCAAAGATTAATAGATTACGCAATAAAAAACGATCTGATCACATCGGACGACGAGCTGGTCGTCCGCAATATGCTGATGGACGCGCTGCGCGTCAGTGATTGGGAAGAAGATGCAATAATGGGGAGAACCGACGCGTCGATAGACGATATCCTCAAGCCGTTGATCGACTACGCGTGCGAGCACGGTGTGATCGAGGATACCACCGCTAACCGCGACCTCTTCGACACCAAGCTCATGGGTGTAGTCACCCCCATGCCGCGCGAGATCATCCGTGATTTTCGGGCGGAATATAAGAAATCGCCCGAGGCGGCGACCGATTGGTATTTCGATATCAGCAAAAAGCTCAATTATGTCCGCGCCGGAAGGATCGCCAAGGATCTGAAATGGACCTATCAGGGCGAGTACGGCACGCTCGATATCACCATCAACCGCTCAAAGCCCGAGAAGGATCCGCGCGATATCGCCAAAGCGGGAGCGACTAAATCTGTCGCTTATCCGAAGTGTCAGCTCTGCGCCGAGAATATGGGCTACGCAGGACGGCAGGATCATCCCGCGAGACAGAATCTGCGTCCTATCCCGATCAAGATCGACGGCGGCGACTGGTACCTTCAGTACTCGCCCTACGGCTACTATAACGAGCACTGCATCGTGTTCAACAGCGAGCATATACCTATGGTGATCGACGCGGCGGTGTTCCGCAAGCTGTTCGATTTCATCGGACAATTTCCGCATTATTTTGTCGGCTCCAACGCCGACCTGCCGATAGTAGGCGGCTCGATCCTCTCTCATGAGCATTTTCAGGGCGGTCACTATACCTTCGCGATGGCAGTCGCGCCCGAGGAATATGCGTTCACCATGCAGGATTATCCCGAGGTTCACGCCGCCACGGTCAAGTGGCCGATGTCGGTAATCCGTCTGCGATCCGCGGATCGTCGCGCTCTGTCCGAGTGCTGCGCCGAGGTGCTCGCTGAGTGGCGCGGCTATACCGATGAGGCGGCAAATATCCTCGCCTTCACCGACGGTGTGCCGCACAATACCATTACCCCGATCGCCAGAATGAAGGACGGGCTCTTTGAGTGCGACCTCGTGCTCCGCAATAACCTTACCTCCGAGGACAGACCGCTGGGCGTGTATCATCCGAACCCGACCCTGCACCATATCAAGAAGGAGAACATCGGACTGATCGAGGTCATGGGTCTGGCGGTACTGCCCGCGCGATTGGCGACCGAGCTTGAAGCCGTCAGGGACGCGCTCCTCCGTGGCGACGACCTTTCAGCGGATCCGCAGACCGCGAGCCACGCATGCTGGGCGGCGGAGTTCATGACCCGTCATCCCGAGTTCAGTGCCGACAACGCGATGGAGATCATCCATGCCGAGGTCGGGGCGGTATTCGAGCAGGTGCTCCTCGACGCCGGCGTATTCAAGCGCGATGAAAACGGCTTATCCGCGTTCAAAAAGTTCATCGAACAGATCCAATAACGAAACAGGTGATTTGATGTTTGATATCCTCACGATCGGCGAGATGCTGATCGATCTGACCCAGACAGGCGTATCCGATCAGGGGATCCCTGTCTATACCGCCTTTCCCGGCGGCGCTCCCGCCAACGTAGCCGTCGCCGCCGCAAAGCTCGGCGCGAAAACCGCGTTCATCGGCAAGGTCGGCAACGACGCGTTCGGAAAGCTCCTGGTCGATACCGTTAAACAAAACGGTGTGAACGCCGACAATATGATAATTACGGATAAAGCCAACACTACTCTCGCGGTAGTATCTCTGCAGGAAAACGGCGAACGAGACTTTGCCTTTTACCGCAAGGGCTTTGCCGATACGCTGCTGTCGGAATCCGAGATCTCCGACAATACGCTCAAAAACGCCCATATCCTCCACTTCGGCTCCGTGAGCATGACCGAGGATCCCTCCCGTACCGCGACCTTCAACGCCGCTTTAAGGGCGAAGGATCTGGGCGCGACCGTGACCTATGATCCGAACTACCGCGCAAGCCTCTGGGACAGCCTTGACGACGCGTTGACGCAGATGAAAATGCCTCTGAGCATTGTCGATATATTGAAGATATCCGACGAGGAGCTGCCTCTTCTCGCCGATACCGACGATCCCGAAAAGGGCACGGCGTATTTAGCGGACACCTACGGGATCCCGCTGATCCTGCTGACCCTCGGCGCAAAGGGCGCGTACTATCGCTTCGGCGATCATGCGGGCTTCTGCGAGGGCGTCAAGGTCAAGGTCGCCGATACCAACGGCGCGGGAGATACCTTCTTCGGCGCGTTCCTCAGCGGTATGGCTCGACTCGGAAAGTATAAGCCCTCAGAACTGAGTGAGGACGAGATCGGGGAGCTGGTCGCCTTCGCGAACAAGGCGGCTAGCGTCACTACCTCGCGCAGCGGCGCTATACCCGCTATGCCGACCTTGGATGAGGTGATATGATGAAACAAACCGCTAACTGGGAACAAGAATTCGCGGAACGCTTTGAAGCGCGCTTTGATGAGTTCAGACAGCTGTACTGCGAAGTATACAATAACGATATGCAGGCGTTCTACTGGCTTGCGGGCGCGATGCATGAGTACTACGAAAAGCGCAACGCCGCTCTGAAAGCTCTGGACAGGAAGCGTGAAAAAGAGCCTTTCTGGTACAGCACGAACAGCCTTGTCGGCATGATGCTCTATGTTGATAACTTTGCCGACAACCTCAAGGGTGTCAGGGAGAAGATCGACTATATCAAAGAGAGCGGCGTCAACTATCTGCATCTGATGCCGCTGCTCAAAAGCCCAAAGGACAGGAGCGACGGCGGATACGCGGTATCTGATTTCAGACGGGTACAGCCGGAGCTCGGCACAATGAAGGATCTGGAAGCCCTGACAGCCGAATGTCACATAAACGATATCAGCGTGTGTCTGGACTTTGTTATGAACCATACCAGCGAGGATCACGCGTGGGCAAAGGCGGCTCGCGAGGGCGATGAGGAGATGAAGAAGCGCTACTTCTTCTTCGATAACTGGGACATCCCCTTTGAATTTGAGCGCACGGTACCGCAGGTGTTCCCCACTACCGCTCCGGGCAACTTCACGCAGCTCGACAGCGGCGATATCGTGATGACAACCTTCTATCCCTACCAGTGGGATCTCAATTACGGCAACTGTGTGGTGTTCAACGACATGGTGTGCAATATGCTGTCGCTGTGCAACCGCGGTATAGATATCATCCGACTCGACGCTGTGCCCTATATCTGGAAGGAGCTGGGCACCAACTGCCGCAACCTCCCGACAGTACACAAGCTCGTGCGCATGATGCGCATCATCAGCGAGATAGTATGTCCTTCGGTACTGCTGCTGGGCGAGGTCGTGATGGAGCCCTCCAAGGTCGCGCCGTACTTCGGCACTAAAGATAAGCCAGAGTGCCATATGCTGTATAACGTCACAACAATGGCGAGCACATGGCACACCGTAGCCACTAAGGATGTGCGTCTGCTGAGGTTCCAAATGCTGCAGCTGAGCGAACTGCCCAAGGACTATGTCTTCCTCAATTATCTTAGATGTCACGACGATATCGGCTGGGGACTCGACTACGAATACCTGAGCGGATTCGGCATGAACGAGATACCTCATAAGAAATTTTTGAATGATTATTTTACAGGCAGATTTGAGGGCTCTCCCTCACGCGGCGAGCTGTATAACGATGACGAAAGCCTCGGGGACGCGCGGCTGTGCGGTACTACCGCAAGCCTGTGCGGTATCGAAACAGCCCTTACCGAAAACGACGCAAAGGCGCTGAAAACGGCTGTTGACTGCGACATCATGCTGCACGCCTATATGATGACTCAAAGCGGTATACCCGTGATCTACAGCGGAGATGAGATCGCGCAGCTCAACGACGAGAGCTATCATGATGACCCCGATAAGAGCCCGGACAGCCGCTATCTGCACCGCGGCAGGTTCGATTGGACAAAGGCTGAAAAGAGGACGGATAATAAGACGGTCGAAGGTACCGTCTATCAAGCGCTCACGGAGCTGGAAAGAATACGTCGGGAGCACGAGGTGTTCACCGCCTCGGCGGACTTCAGCGTAACAGACACGATCAATAAGCATGTGCTCGGTATAAAGAGAGAATATCAAGGAAAGAAGCTGTACGCCTTTTTCAATTTCAGCGCGGAGAAACAGGTCGTTTTCTTTGACGGGATCCTGTCGGGAGTTGAATTGATAAGCGGAGAAACTGTCCGCGGTTTGTCTGAGACTTTGGAGCCTTACGGCTTTTTATGGATACTTTGCTGACACAGCATGAGGTAAAATATGCGAAGATACATTGATATAAACAACGGGTGGGAGTTCACTCCTCGATTCAGCAGTGATTTTTTGAGCGGTGGGGGAGAGGCAGACATTGAGATCGTTCGCCTGCCTCACACCTGCAAGGTGACACCGTACAACTACTTTGATGAGGGTATCTATCAGATGGTCTGCGGCTACCGCAAGAGACTCGACCTTTCGGATCGCGGCAGCAGACGCGTTTTCGTCTGCTTCGGCGCGGCGGCGCATTATGCCAAGGTCTACCTTGACGGCGAGCTTATAGGCGAGCATAAGGGCGGCTATACCGCCTTTGAGTTCGAGCTTGTCACCGACGACCCGACGCCGCTGCTCACAGTGGAGCTCGACACGAGAGAGAGCCTTAACTTTCCGCCCTTCGGCAAGGTCATAGATTATCTGACATACGGCGGTCTGTACCGTGAGGTACGGCTGGAATACCGCGAAGAAAGCTATTTACAAGACGTCTTTGCTAAACCGTCGGTGCCCGATATGATCAGGATATCGGATAGGATGAATCCTAAGCTTATCGCCGGTCTGAGCTTTGACGGAGTTGTCGACTGTGATATCGACATCGCCGGCGAGGCTGACGCTGTACGTCTGTCTGTCGTCAAAAAGGA
The DNA here is from genome assembly GCA_902776975.1 of uncultured Ruminococcus sp. Taxonomy (GTDB): domain Bacteria; phylum Bacillota; class Clostridia; order Oscillospirales; family Acutalibacteraceae; genus Ruminococcoides. The sequence goes on along the minus strand of CACYSI010000001.1, from coordinate 92,096 downwards.
TGATACGGCGATACTGTGTGAAACGACGGTGCCTATCGGCGGGAAGTATACTGTCACCGTACCGAGAGCGCATCTGTGGGATCCCCTCTCTCCCGCGCTTTATGAGTTAAAAGCGGAGCTGATCAAGGACGGAGAGATCATCGACAGCCTGTCGCGGAGGATAGGCTTTCGTAAAGCTCAGTTCAAAAAAGACGGGTTCTATCTCAACGGCAGAAAGTTCAAGCTGCGCGGCTTGAACCGTCACCAGTCTTATCCCTTAGTCGGATACGCCATGCCGCGCTCGATGCAGAGGCTCGACGCGGACATACTCAAGTATGAGCTGGGATGCAACGCCGTGCGCACCTCTCACTATCCGCAGTCGCATCACTTCATCGGTCGCTGTGACGAGTTGGGCATGCCGGTCTTTACCGAGGCTCCCGGATGGCAGAATCTCGGCGACGATGAATGGAAGGACGTCGGCGTGGAGGCGGTCAGGGAGATGGTGCGTGAGTACCGCAACCACCCCTCGATCATCCTCTGGGGCGTAAGGATCAACGAGAGTCAGGACGACCATGATTTTTATGTCAGAACCAATGAAGCCGCCCGCAGTCTGGATCCCACCCGTGCGACGGGAGGTGTGCGCTGTCACAAGAACAGCGAGCTGCTCGAGGATGTTTACACCTATAACGACTTTGTCCACGACGGTGTTCAGCCCGGCTGTGAGCCGAAGAGGGATGTCACCTCCGATCCCGACAAGGCGTATCTGATCTCGGAGTACGGCGGTCATATGTACTCCACCAAAGCCTTTGACGATGAGGAGCACAGACTTGAGCATATGCTGCGCCACGCGCGTACACTGGACGCCGTAGCCTCATATGACGATATAGCAGGCTCCTTCGGCTGGTGTATGTTCGACTACAATACCCACAAGGAATTCGGCTCCGGCGACCGCATCTGCTACCACGGCGTATGCGATATGTTCCGCAACAAAAAGCTCGCCGCTGAGCTGTACGCGATACAGGACAGCAAGGAACCTATCCTCGCGCTGAGCTCCTCAATGGATATCGGCGACCATCCCGCGACCAACCGCGGACGCGTCTATATACTCTCAAATGCCGACAGTGTACGCTTCTACAAAAACGACAGGTTCATCCACGAGTATACACATGAGGATACGGACTTCGGGAACCTGAAGTACCCGCCGATAGAGATCACGGATTACATCGGCGATCAGATAGCCGATAACGAGGATTTCGCCCCTAAACAGGCGGAATATGTCAAGGATATCCTCAACGAAAGCTCGCGCTTCGGAATGAACAATCTCTCGGTAGAGGCGAAGAGCAAGGCGGCGTATCTGATGATGAAATACGGCATGGACGCTGACGCCGCCTACCGTCTGTACGGCAAGTATATCGGCAACTGGGGCGACAAGAGCACTGTCTTTCGTTTTGAGGCATATAAAAACGGCAAGCTCGTCAAGGAGCTGAAGGTCGCGCCCTTTGAAAAGCGCGTGCTCGCCGTCGAGGTCGATCACACCGAGCTTATCGAGGACAAGACCTATGATGTGGCGGCGGTACGCATCCGCATGACCGATCAGAACGGCAACACCCTGCCGTACTTCTTCGGCGCCGTGGATGTAAGGGTCAGCGGAGAGGTCGAGGTTATCGCCGAGAGTCCCGTTATCCTCAGAGCCGGAATGGGCGGCATATACGTCCGCACCAAGGGCAAAAAGGGCAAGGCGACCGTTACACTGAGCGCCGACGGCTGTGACAGCGTACAAATAGATTTTGACATCACCGTCAAACAGGATGAATAACATAGATCGTCGCTCCGGCAACGCAGCCGGACATTCAGCCGAGTCCGTCAAGGCCGCGCGAAACTCACCGCACGGCTAATACTAATTTCAAATAAAACCCTTTAACATCTATTGCGTTAAATTCCGCATAGCTGCGTTGTCAATCTTGACAGGCGTCAGCCTGCCTGCGATCTCCGCCTTGCTCTGCGAAATTTTCCGCAAATATCTTGTTTAAGCGTTTTAATTGAAATTAGTATAAAAAGCAATCCGCACCGAAAGCTCCTCTGCTCAGGCACCGGAGCTTTTGACGCATAGAATCAACTCTCATAGGAGCACATATGCAGCAGGAACTGTACTATAAAGAAGTAATGAAGCTCGGACAAAAAGAAGTCCGCTCGAAAACCGCTAAAAACGAAAATCCCTATCTGCCCGCGCTCGACGAGATCGTTCCTCCGGAAAAAGCTCTGACCGGGATACACCTCGGCGTGATACAGATACCCGTATGGTTCATCGTCGGCACGAAGACAGCAGGCAGACTGAACGCCTTTACGACTGATTTTTTGCCGATCCTTGATGAGGGCACAGAGTTCGCCGACAAATGGGAGGCTCTGTACCGCTCTCACATCAGCGAGGGGATCCGCGAGCCAATCAAGGTCTATGAATACCTCAACCGTTACTATGTCGAGGAGGGCAACAAGCGCGTCAGCGTACTCAAATACTGCGGCGCGTACAGCGTACCCGCGGATGTGACAAGGATCATGCCTGATGATACAGCCGGCGAAGAAGCGCAGCTCTATCTTGAGTATCTGGAGTTCAACCGCTACAGCAAGGTCAACTTTATCGAATTATCCAAGCGCGGAGCTTACAGAGAGCTGCTCCGCCTGATGGGCAAGTCCTTCGACGAATACTGGAGCATCGAGGAGCAAAGGCGCTTTTCGGGGGCTTACTACTACTTTGAGAAGGCATATAAAGAAAACGGCGGCGATAAGCTGAAGATCACCATAGGCGACGCCATGCTGACATATATCCGTATTTACGGCTATACCGAACTGCAAAACGCGGGTGAGGCTGAGATCCGCATCAATCTCAGAAAGATGTGGGAGGAGATCGCTCTGAACGAAAAAGATGACGCGATCGAGCTCAAGACCGCTCCTCCCGAAGAAAAGAAACAGTCCGTTCTGTCGAAGGTACTCCCTATCGCGAAGCCCGCCAAGCTGAAAGTCGCGTTCATCTATGATACCCTGCCCGAAAAATCCGGCTGGGTGAGCGACCACGAAGCAGGCAGAAAGCACGCTCAGACCGTACTTGGCGATAAGATCGACACCTCTGTTTACATCAGCGACGGAGAGAGGGATCTGTCCGACATACTGGAACAGGCGATATCAGACTCAAACAAGCTGGTATTTACGATCTCTCCGCGTATGCTGAACACATCTCTGCGAGCGGCGGTAGAGCATCCCGAAACGGTGATCATGAACTGCTCGCTCAACACCACGCACAGGTATGTCCGCACCTATTATCCGAGGATGTATGAGGTAAAGTTCATCCTCGGCGTGATCGCCGGCTCTCTGACTCAGAGCGGCAGGCTCGGCTACGTCTGTGACTATCCGATATACGGGCAGATAGCCGGCATCAACGCCTTCGCCCTCGGCGCTCAGATGGCTAATCCCCGCACTAAGGTCTTTTTGGAATGGTCGTCTGTCAAGGGAGCCAAGGAGGCGGCTCTGGACCTGAACAGACAGCATATCCATCTGATCTCCTCACAGGATACGGCACGCTTCTCACAGGATGACCGCCGCAGCTTCGGTCTGTCGCATATCGGACACGATAAAACAGATCTGCTCGCCGTGCCCGTATGGAAATGGGGCGTGTATTATGAGAGGATCCTGCGCTCTGTTCTTGATAAAACCATAATCGACGAGTATGACCATACCGCGCGCGCGCTGAACTACTACTGGGGTATGTCCGCAGGCGTCGTCGACATCGAATACGCCCCCGCCTTACCGCTCCCGTCAAGGCGCTACGCCGATTTCTTCCGCAGCAGTCTGATAAGCGGCGTAGGTAAGCCGTTTTTGACGCCCTTCTATACACAAAGCGGCGAGATCATCGGCTCCCGTCAGAGCGAGCTGACACTGGAGCAGATCATAAGCATGGACTACCTCGTCGATAATGTGATCGGCAGGATCCCGACCTATGACGAGCTGACTGAGGTAGGCCGCGAAACGGTAGATATGGTCGGTATCAGACAGGCGAGGATAAAAGCAAATCAGAAAACTGAGGTGGAGTTATGAGGATACTTGCCGTGGCGGATATCCCATCCGACCGCTACTATGAATACTACAAGCCCGGAAAGCTGGACGAATTTGATCTGATACTCTCATGCGGTGATCTCAGACCCGAGTATCTTGAGTTTTTGGTAACGATGGCGCGCTGTCCGCTGGTGTATGTCCACGGCAACCACGACGACAGCTACGGACGTGATCCGGAGGGCTGCATATGCGCCGATGACAGCATCGTAGAGGTCGAAGGGCTGCGTATCCTCGGTCTGGGCGGCTCATACCAATACCGCTCAGGTGAATATATGTACACCGAGCGACAGATGCAGAGCCGTATCCGTAAGCTCTGGCTGCCGCTGAAAAAGCATCACGGCTTTGACATACTGCTGACGCACGCTCCCGCGCGAGGTCTGAATGACTTTGACTCCATGTCACACAGGGGATTTGAATGCTTCAACACTTTGCTTGAAAGGTATGAGCCAAAGTACTATGTCCACGGACATATACACCTTAATTATAACTATGATATCCCTCAAAAAACAGTGCGAGGGTCGACAACGGTAATAAACGCTTATGAGTACTGTATCATAGATACAAAGGAGAGCGAAATATGAATCAAACTGTTAAAAGAGTGATCATGAGCATACTGGGCGTAGCTATCTGCGGCGTCAGCGTCGGCATGTTCAAGTTTGCCGCCCTCGGCGTCGATCCGTTCCAGTCGCTGATGAGCGGTCTGGACGCGGTCATCCCGATCCGCTTCGGCACGCTGTATGTGATCGTGAACGCGATTTTGCTGTTGTTCGCGCTGATCTTTGACCGAAAAAAGATCGGTATCGCGACATTCATCAACCTTTTTTTGCTGGGGTATATCGTCGAGTTCTCTCAGGGCTTGTGTGAAAAGCTCATGCCCGACGCTCCGCTGTGGCTGAGGATAATCATCCTGCTTATTGCCATCGTGATACTCTGCCTGTCGTCGGCGCTGTATTTTACCGCCGATCTCGGCGTGTCCACCTATGACGCGGTCGCGCTGGTCTGGTCACAGCGGCAGCATAAGCTCAAGTTCGCCTACTGCCGTGTGATCTGCGACCTTGTCTGCGTGACGCTGGGAGTGATCCTGCTGCTGCTCGCCGGACAGAACCTTACCGGGATCTTCGGCTCCGTCGGCGTCGGCACGATCATCACCGCGTTCTTCATGGGTCCGCTGATCACCTTCTTCAACGTTCATGTCGCTCAGCCGATGCTCGGCAAACCGAAAGAGGAAAAGAAAGATGAAGGATGATATTATCAGGCTTGATCTGTCAGATTTTGACAAGTGCGGTAACATTTGGGATATGCAGAAGCAAGGTGATCTCGCTGCGCGGTTTCTCAGGGAAATGCGTGAGGGGATTCGCACAACTTACATCTATCGGATCGACGGTGATTATATCGGAGAGATCTCCATCGTTACCGATGCCGGTGATCCGCAGTATACCATCCCCGACAGACGATTGTATGTTTCGCGCCTGATCGTAAAGGACGAATATCGCAGACAGGGGATCGGCAAAAAGCTCGTGGACTTCATCGTCCGTAATGCACAGCAGGAAGGTTATCGCGAACTGTCTATCGGCGTGGATTTAGACAATGATCCTGCACTGCGATTGTATACTCAGATGGGCTTTGACAGGATCGTTCACATCGGGGAGGATGAATACGGCAGATTTGTCAAGCTGATCAAAGAGCTGTAGCATCAAATCATCTCACTGATATTTCATCAAAAGACAGGGCTTCCCGACGGGCGCTCTGTCTTTTTTTGCCTGTCAAGGTACCCAACAAAGCTATACGAAATATAGCGTAATAGATGATAAAGGTTTTTATTAAGGATTAATGGGTCTCATTAGAAATCAGTAAGAAAAACTTTTGATCAGTTGCATAGTTTTATGCAACAAAAGCGTTTGTATTGTCATAAATGGGGACGCGCCCCTTACACCATACTGTTACACAGATGTTATCTTCGGCAGTAGCTATCACAGCTTTTGGATAGTATAACGGCGCACACCCTAAAACAATCATTGGGAGGTATTATCACGACTGATACAAACGAGCGAACAACGGAATTTATGCCGCAAACCTGTGAGGAAATCAGAAATACCTTAGAGCGATACAAAAACGGCGAAATCAAGAACAGCTTTCAAAACTGCATCATGGCGCTGAGTATGGATCCCGACTTGCGCGGCAAATTTCGCCGCAATCTTCTGACGGAGCGGATCGACCTTTCTCCTCCGCTGCCGTGGAGTTGCCGGAGCAAGACCGTCAACGATACCGAGATGAACTATCTGCTCTGGTATCTCGAGCAGGTCTACAGCCTCTCTAATGAGAAGAAGATCCTCAAAGCCCTTGATATCGTAGCGAGCGAGAATCGCTACCACCCGATACAGGATTATCTCAACTCCCTGAAATGGGACGGCAAGGAACGGATACGTCACGCGCTGCGTCATTTCCTCGGCTCAGACGTGAGCGACTATACCTATGAGGCGCTGAAATTATTCATGATGGGCGCGATCAAGAGGGTGTTCGAGCCGGGGTGCAAGTTCGAGAATATGCTCTGCTTGGTCGGCGGTCAGGGCGCGGGTAAAAGTACATTCTTCCGCTTTATGGCGATCCGGGACGAGTGGTTCTCGGACGATCTCAGAAAGCTCGACGACGAGAACGTCTACCGCAAATTACAAGGGCACTGGATCATCGAGATGAGCGAGATGATCGCGACAGCAAACGCCAGAAGCATTGAGGAGATCAAGTCCTTTCTCAGCCGCCAGAAGGAGACCTACAAGGTGCCGTATGAGACCCACCCCGCGGACAGACCGCGCCAATGCGTCTTTGCCGGGACGACGAACCGTCAGGACTTTTTGCCGCGTGATCGTACCGGCAACCGAAGGTTCATTCCTGTGAATGTGTATCCGGAAAAAGCAGAGGTGCATATCCTTGCGGATGAAGAGTCATCACGCGCCTATATCGCTCAAATGTGGGCGGAGGCGATGGTCATCTACCGCAGCGGCGACTATAAGCTGTCCTTTACGGCGGAGCTGGAAAACAGCCTGCGGACTCAACAGCAGGACTTCATGCAGGAAGATACGCAGGCGGGTATGATCTATGCGTTCTTAGAGGATTTCACCGGCGATCGGGTATGCTCCAAGCTGCTCTACGCCGAGGCACTCGATAATAAGTTCAGTCAGCCCCAGACATGGGAGACACGCGAGATCTGTGAGATCATGAACACGGGTATAGCTAACGGTACGATCAAAGGATGGAGAGCTTACAAAAACCCGAAGCGCTATGCCAAGTACGGTTCACAAAAGGGTTGGGAGCGAGTCAAAGACCCTGTGCCTTCCGACGATATCCCAACTTCTGTGACCGATAATAGCAGTATTGATAACAGTACGTTACAGTATGGTGAAAAAGGACGCGCGCGTCCGGTTGACAAGGTAATCACAGCTGATGACGATCTTCCGTTTGATTGACCTGTAAAACTCTCTGAGTTGACAACTCGGTTGACGTTCGGTTGACATCTCGGTTGACAATACAAAGCCTGATAAACAGTAGGTTTCTCTGTATTTGTAAACCATGTAAACCAATAATAGTAAGAAAAATAATAATATACAAAAGGGGATAAACCGTGCTGATTTAAAAAGTCTTTACCCTCGGTTGACAGTAGACGGTTGACGTTTTGGTTGACAGGCGCATACGCTTTTATCTGTCAACCTGTTCCGCCTGATATTGTTCAGCGCAGCAGTGATCACAGCCTTAATAGGTTTAACCGACGGCTTACACAGAAACGAAACAAATAGCTTCGACGCTTTTCGTCAGTTTACCGCTTCGCGAAATCAGGAGCAGCTGTTATAATTAAACTATATAGGTTTGCTCCCTTGAAATATACAGAAAACTGCTGTCTTGAGCGGATCGGCGGAAGGTTATAAGGGCGGAATACGATAAAAGGATATATATCGTTTTAACTGACGAAAAAAGCCTCGCTGATTTGTGCATTATGCTATTTATTATGTGCAGATGAATAAATTTTCATAAAAATATTGAAAAAAAATCAAAATGATGTTATCTTATTTTTATATAGAAGAAATAAGATGATATGATAGGTAAGTATCATATCTTTGAGCGAGGAGATATAACATGAAAAAGTGCAGCAAATGTAAAGCTAAACTGGATAAGAACGATCTCGTGTGTCCCGAATGCGGCGCGGATATCACAGCTCAGAAAAAGAAGCATACAAAAGGATTATTGATAACACTTATTACGGTATTCGCTTTGATAATGGTGTTCGGACTCTTCGGCGGATTGAGTACGCCGGTCAAGGGGTACTATGAGTTTGAAAGCAAGCCGTATTACTTCCAGAACGGCGTGTGGTATACATACAGCGAATACGGCGACGGCAGCTGGTACGCCTTTGTGCCCGATCCGACCTATACCGATCACTGTAAGGATTACTATAAGGGCAACAAATATGATGAAGCGAGCACCTTCAAGAAGTTTGAGGACAGTGAGTACTATGTAGCCGACGGTGTGGTAAATAACTTTACCGAAACCGAAAAGAAAGCCGAATAACCCGGTTAGTATATACACAAAATGGATAAAAATGCACCTCTGACAACGTCAGGGGTGATTTCAAATAAAACCCTTTAACATCTATTGCGTTAAATTCCGCATAGCTGCGTTGTCGATCTTGACAGGCGCCAGCCTGCCTGCGATCTCCGCCTTGCTTTGCGAAATTTTCCGCAAATATCTTGTTTAAGCGTTTTAATTGAAATTAGTATAAGTGATCGCTGATTAATTAACGACTGTCGACTTGGTGCGCACGCTTTCTTGTCATTTACTCCGATTCGTCCTCTCCCAAATACACGGGGTGTCTTGGGGACCTCAGACTCGGGGGATTCATAATGACACTGTTAATAGTTTGCAACTTTGATCTGCGGTTGCGGAAGGGGCGCGATATCATAATAAATAATTACAGGTCAACCGTTTTTGATGCTTGTCAAAATGTTGTCTGACACATAGTCATGTGCAAATTTTGTACATTAGGTCAATATATAACAAATTTGCAGAATATTTTGAGTATTTTAGACAAAAAACGATTTCTTTTCAGCGGGTATTTATCCACCTCGGGATGGCAATATTTGAGCAATTCTATTGATTTTGAGGGTAATATAGGTTATTATATAGGAGAATGTGAAAGTGTGTAAAAACGCGCTTTAACAGGACAGACAAACCCGTTAAAAAATGTAATGGAGAGATTTTATGCAGGATTTAACCAAGGACAATTTCAAAGGAAATGAACCAAAATCGCGAGATCGCGAGATCGAGATCGATTTTCTCGCGCTCCTAAGGACGATTCTGAAAAGACTGTGGCTTATCATTCTGGTCGGACTGATATGCGGCGGAATTATGTTCTGTGTAGCCGAGTTTGTTGTGAAACCGACATACAGATCGGGATTTTCGGCATTTATCAACAACAAGCAGGGACAAAGTGAAAGTCAGCAGATAACCAACAACGATATCAACGCCTCGCATCAGCTGGTCGCTACATACTCGACCATCATCACCAGCCGTGAGATGCTGATGGGAGCTATCGAAGAGGACGATAATACCAAGGGCACTAACCTGAGAAAATACAGCTACAGCAAGCTCAAGTCGATGGTCAGCATCAACATGAAGGATGATACCGGCGTACTGGACGTCAACGTGATCTCGCCCAATCAGAACGAGGCTCTGCAGTTTGCTAACGCTATCGCGAAAAAGGCGCCCGAATATATGGCGTACATCGTAGAAGGCAGCTCGATGAAGATCATAGACATGCCCGCGTATCCGAACTCAAAATACGCTCCGAACACATCGAGATACACTTTGCTCGGTGTTCTGGCAGGCGTCTTGTTAATGCTTATCATAGTCGTCATAAGATACTTTACAAATGACACGCTATCGGGAGAAAGCGACCTCGAACAGCATTACAACCTGCCTATCATCGGCGTAATACCCGACTATACCAAGGTAGGCAAGGGCGAAAAGGGCGGATACTACAGCTACGGCTACGCCTACAGGCTCAAACCAAGCGACAAGGATAAGGATAAGGATAAGGAGGATAAGTAACGTGGCTAAGAAGATCAAGGTGAATACCGTATTCAACTCTGAAAGCATGCTGCTTTCGAAAAAATCTCCTTTCTCTATACAGGAAGCGTATAAAACGCTCAGAACGAACGTATCCTTCTCACTGCCCGGCAACAACTGCAAGGTCATAGGCGTTGTATCGGCTAAGAGAAGCGAGGGCAAAAGCTCCGTATCCATCAACCTGGCGATATCCTTCGCTCAGCTGCAGAAAAAGGTGCTGATAATAGACGGCGATATGCGTCTGCCTACCCTCGCCGCCAAGCTGAAGATAGCCACAAACAAGGGTCTGTCGAACTATCTTGCCGGCAACACTACGGAGATACCCATACAGCATATCGAGGAAAGAAACCTCGATATAATCACCTCGGGTAATATCCCGCCCGACTCTACGACACTGCTCGAGTCGGATGTAATGGCCGACATGATAGAGCAGCTCAAAGAAGAGTACGACTACATCATCATCGACCTGCCGCCTCTGACGGTAGTATCGGACGCGGCGATCCTGTCAAAGCTGATCGACGGATATCTGCTGGTAGTCAGACACAACTGGTCGGAGATCTCAAAGATAGACGAGACCATGCGTCAGCTCCGCTTCGCGGAAGCAAAGGTGCTCGGCTTTGTATATAACGGTAAGGCGACAGAGAGCAAGTACTACAGAAAACGCGGATACTACAGCTCTGACTACTACTACAAAAAATCCTGACGGGATACTAAAAAACGCATAAAGGGGAGATAGACAATGGAATTTCGCAAGAATTCGGCTGTCAGCTTTGACGGATATCAGCGCAGAGTTGTGGTTGATCCGGCAAACTGTGCTGTCAGCGCGACTTACGACTACATACTGAATGACCCGAGATTTGAAGGAATCACTCCGTTTGAGAATAAGATATGGCTCTCAAGCCCGACAATGCACGGCGACGAGCAGAAATGGGTGGACGAGGCTATCCAGACCAACTGGGTAAGCACCGTGGGAGCCAACATAAATGAAGTAGAGCGAATAACCGCCGAGATGACCGGCAGCAAGTACGCCGTAGCGCTGTCCGCGGGTACGGCAGCGCTGCACTTAGGCATCAAGCTGTGCGCGGAGAAGCTCTACGGTCAGCCTAAGGCGGGTCACGGCTCGCTCGAGGGCAAAAAGGTATTTGCCTCTGATATGACCTTTGACGCTACCGTAAATCCGATAGCGTATGAGGGCGGCGAGGCGGTATTCATAGATACCGAATACGATACATGGAACATGGACCCGACCGCGCTCGAAAAAGCGTTTGAGCTTTACCCCGAGGTAAGGCTGATCGTCGTCGCTCATCTGTACGGCACTCCCGGCAAAATAGATGAGATAAAGGCGATAGCCGACAAGCACAACGCTTTGATAGTTGAAGACGCCGCCGAGTCTTTTTGCGCTACTTATAAAGGAAAGCAGACAGGTACCTTCGGCGATGTGGGCGTGCTGTCGTGGAACGGCAACAAGATCATCACAGGAAGCAGCGGCGGTATGCTGCTGACCGACAGCGAAGAGTGGGCGAACAAAGCCCGCAAATGGTCTACGCAGAGCCGCGAGGACGCCGCGTGGTACCAGCATGAGGAGCTCGGCTACAACTACCGCATGAGCAATATCGTGGCGGGCGTGGTGAGAGGTCAGCTGCCTTACACCATGGAGCATGTAGCTCAGAAAAAAGCGATATACGAGAGATATAAAGAGGGCTTGAAGGGTCTGCCCGTAAAGATGAATCCCTTTGACAGCGAGACCTCCGAGCCTAACTGCTGGCTGTCATGCCTGCTGATAGACGAAGAGGCTATGGCTCCGTTTGTGAGAGGCGAGAAAGAGTCGCTGTACCGCTCGGAGCCCGGCAAGAGCAGCCCGACCGAGATACTGGACGCTCTGGCGGCGATCAACGCCGAGGGCAGACCGATATGGAAGCCGATGCATATGCAGCCCATATACCGTTCTAACCCGTTCATCACCGCTCACGGCAGCGGCAGAGCGAGAAGCAACGCTTATATATCCGAAAACGGCGCGGTGGACGTAGGCGCGGATATCTTTAACAGAGGTATATGTCTGCCCAGTGACAATAAGATCACTCCCGAGCAGCAGGATATCATTATTGATGTCATACAAAGGTGCTTCAGATAAATCGCCGAACGCGGCGATAATGAGCTTTCTCTGAGCGGGAGTCGGAGTATCGGGATGACGCTTTAACCTGACTCGGAACAGAGAGGAATTCAACCTTTTTGCTTGGCAGAGATCGTCACAGCCCCGACACGCGTGTCAAGGGCTTAGCTAAGACTACTTTGAAAATTCGGGTGAACAAATGTATAAGATAAAGCATGGTTTTTATCAAAAATATGTTAAACGGCTGTTTGATATCGTCCTGTGCTCGCTGGCTTTGATCATCCTTTCACCGATCTATCTGATTATTGTGATAGGTATAAAGGTATCAAGCCCGGGCACGGTGCTTTATTATTCGGACAGAGCGGGTCTGAACGGAAAACCGTTCCATTTTTATAAATTCAGGTCGATGCATCAGACAGACAACGATAAAAAGATGTTTGTCGCGGATCAGGATCGTGTGTTTCCTTTCGGTAAGGTGATGCGCCGCTTGAAGCTCGACGAGCTGCCCCAGCTTATAAACGTTATTAAGGGCGATATGAGCATCGTAGGCCCGAGACCGATGACCGTCAAGGGTGTAGAAAAGATCTACGCGGGTAAATATGAGCCTGTAAAGCTGGTCAGACCGGGACTTACAAGCGTCGCGAGCATCTACGATTATATAGTCGGTGACACATATACCGATAACGATGAGTATATGAGAGTCGTGCTGCCGGTAAAGAAGGAACTTGAGCTGCTGTATGTTCATAAGCTGTCCTTCGGATATGACGCTCTGCTGGTAGGGCGCACGATAGCAGCTATAATACAGGTAGCTTTCGGCAAGAAGGACTTTAAAGAAATGAAAGAGCTCAGCGAGATCGACCCGGAGATACGCAAACTAACAGTTAAATGATTTGAAGGAAGAGTATATGGAAAACAAACAAAGAGTTTCGAAAAAAAAGGACTTCAGTGAAGTTTCTGTATTGATATTCGGAGCGGGCGGACGACAAGCTCTGCCTATGTGCAGGGGCTTTTATAAGCTCGGATGTAAGGTCACGGTATATTGTTCGGGCAAATCCGCTACGGGCAGCCTGACCCGCTTCAAGCATGACAAAGTAATATATAATGAGAAAAACCGCTATAACGAAGATTTTATGGAATACGGTATGCGCGTCATAAAGAAGGGAAAATATGACTTAGTCGTACCGTTGGGCGACCAGACGGCGATGTTTCTCTCTCAGCACAAGGAAGAGCTGAAAGACTTTGCTAAGATAGCGGTGAACGACTGGGATGTGTTCAGCAAGGTAATCGATAAGACAAAGACCATGCAGGTGTGTGAAGAGAATAATATCCCCGCTCCGCGTACGCTGTTTACCGATGATCCCGTCTCGGAGATCCGCAAGAAGGGTCTGTCTTATCCCGTGGTTGTCAAGCCTAAGACCGGTGTGGGCTCTATAGGCTTTAATATCGTAAAGGATGAGGCTACGCTCAAAAAGCTGCTTGATAACTATGATAATCAAAACGGGCCTCTGCTGGTACAGGAGTATATCGAGCAGGAGGGCGCCTCACAGTACGGCGCTGAGATATTCAGAGACAGAGACGGCGTTATCCGCGCGGCGCTGGTAGCCGAGGTCGCCAGGTGGTATCCCATAGACGGCGGATCAAGACTGCTGTCGATATCCATACACGATCAGGATATAGTTGACTCTTGCGTAGACCTTGTCAACGCGCTCAACTGGAACGGCTACGCTAACATAGATCTGGTGTGGGACGCTAAGGAGAAGAAAGCGAAGATACTGGAGCTTAACGGCAGAACGGGCGCGTCTGTCAAGCTGGACTTTTTGGCGGGCGTCGATATAGCCAGACTTATCGTAGAGAACGAGCTGGGATATCCCGTCAGCGATATGCTGGAGTATGAGGACGGTAAACAGATATCATGCTTTATGGTGGATTGTTTATGGTTTCTTAAGGCAAAAAACCGTTGGAGCACCAAACCCTCATGGTTCGCGAGATGGAAGATAAAAGACGTCGTATGGGCGTGGGATGATCCTCTGCCAAGCTTAGGCTTTGTTGTTACAAGCCTGAAATCATACGGCGACGCCAAGAATAAACGCAAGCGCTTTGACGCTTGACAGCACGGATCCTATCATAGCTTTTTGATTTGACAGGAAACTACAACAAGCTGTATAATTGTTTGTTTACAAAGATAAATTATACAAACTGTATTATTGCGGCAACATCTGAAATAAAAAAATATTTATAGTCCCCGCTCAGTAGCGCACTGCGTGCGCACGAGCGATGGGTAGACGAAATCGCGCGCTTGGTGCGCACGCTTTCTTGTCGGGATCGATAAAATAAAAAGGGAGGGTCCGCGGAATGGAGAAAAAATCTATCGGTATCATAGGCGGTATGGGTCCTATGGCTACAGTTGAGCTGTTCAGACTCATCGTTGCGAACACCAAGAGTTCTGCGGATCAGGATCATATCCATATCTATATAGACAACAATACTCAGATCCCCGACAGAACACAGGCCATACTGCACGGAGGTAAATCTCCGGTGCCCGAGATCGTAGCCTCTGCCGAAAAGCTTGAACAGGCCGGAGCGGACCTGCTCTTGATGCCGTGCAACACCAGCCACTATTTTATAGACGAGATACAGCGACAGGTCTCACTGAAAATTCATAATATGATCGAAGAGACCGCTGCCGCGGTATATAAAGCAGGATATAAGAAAGCGGGCTTGCTGGCGACTACGGGTACTGTTAAGGGCAGGATATATGAAAAATACTCAGAAAAATACGGGATCGAGATACTGTCACCCGACTTTGAAGAGCAGGAGATACTGATGCGGTTTATCTACGAGGGCGTTAAAGCGGGCAATACCGGATTTGACGTCAGAGGGATAAACAAGGTTGTCGACAGTCTGACAAAGCGCGGCGCCGAGACCATAATCCTCGGATGCACCGAGCTGCCGGTTGGCAAGAAGATGTACGGGCTGGACTTTGAGAGCATAGACGCGTTGGAGACTCTCGCAAGATCCGCTGTAGTCGAAGCGGGATATGAGCTTATATAAGGAGTTTGCGGATGAGTAAGATGGTTTTTCATCATAAAAATGATGAATTTGAGGTGTGGAAATTCACACCGGATCCTGTTCACGCATTCCCCTTTTATATGGAAAGGGTCAACAGGTCGTGGCGTATCAGATGCGCGATGGAATACTTTGTAGGCTATTCGGTCTATTACATCAAGATAGACGGCGAATGGGCAGGTTACTGTGTGGTATCCAACGGAAAGAATAAAAGATACGACTTTTCTACGGAGAAAGATATCATATACGGCAGATATTTTGTGGCAAAAAAATTCAGAGGTAACGGGCTGGGATACCGTATGCTCAAAGAGATACTGGATAACACGGGACTGGAGTATGAGAAAGCGTACGCCTATCTGCGTGTCAGCAACACTGCCAGCCTGAAAACTATCGAAAAGTTAGGCGCCGTACAAAAATATCGCTTTGATATAAAGGGAAAGACCCGCAGACTGTATCCGGCTGAGAACGGAGAGTTTGTACTGTATGAGTACTCTCACTGAGTACCCGAAAAGAGGTAGTTATGAAAATATTAGTATTCGCGCCCCATCCCGACGATGAGATACTGGGCTGCGGCGGTACGATGGCGAGGTATATAGAGCAGGGAGCCGAGGTCACGGTGTGTATCGTGACCAGCCCCAAGCCTCCGGTATATGATAATTCAAAAGCCGTTGAGAACGGCTGGCCGCATATGATATATCCGCAGGCTAAGGCGGCGCATGAGCTGATGGGGATAAAGGAGACGGTCTATCTGCAGTTTCCGTGTGTTCTGCTCGAGAACGAGCCGCGCCACATCGTGAACGGCAAGATCAATGAGCTGATCCAGAGGGTCGAACCCGATATCGTATTCATCCCGCACTTCGGCGATATGCAGAAGGATCACGCTATAGTAGCCGAGGCGGTAATGGTAGCGGTAAGACCCAAGTACAAGCATGTTCCGAGATACGTTTATTCATATGAGTGCCTGTCGGAGACCGAGTGGAACGTACCGCACTCCGCAAATATGTTCATACCCAATACCTTTGTTGATATAACCGACTATCTGCAAAAGAAGCTTGACGCTATGGCGTGCTTTACATCTCAGTTAGGCGAGTTCCCCGATCCGAGATCACTGGAGGCGGTAGAGGCTCTGGCTAAGCTCAGAGGCTCGACATCGGGCTTTAAGGCAGCCGAGGCGTTCGCGCTCATACGCGAGTACAGGGGGATGTGATATGAAGAACATCGTCTTATACGGAGCGAGCGGGTTCGGAAGAGAGGCAGCGTATATCATTGAGCGCATCAATGAGATCGAACCTACATATAATCTGCTCGGATTCATCGACGACGGCGACGGCTTTGACGAGAATACGGATATAAACGGTTATCCGTGGCTCGGAAAGGGCGACTGGATACTCGAGCATAAGGACGAATGCTGTTGCGTATGCACCATAGGCTTTTCTCATACCAAAGCGAAGATCCAGCGCAGACTGACGGAGCAGGGCGTAAGATTTGAGACAATAATAGCCCCGGGAGTCAGGATCCCTCCTTATACCTCGATCGGTAAGGGCTGCGTGATATACTCAGGCGTAGGACTGTCGGTAAACTGTACTGTCGGCGACGGCGTTTTGCTTAACGCAAGGATCACCGTCGGACATGACGCGTCGATCGGAGATTATACAACTATTATGACCGGTACCGGTATAAGCGGCTTTTGCAGGATCGGGAGCGAGGTCAACATAGGCGGTCATGTCTTTATCATACCCGGCAGAAAAATCGGAGATAACGCTACATTAGCCGCCGGCAGCGTGGTATTCACCAATGTTAAGGCCGGCTCTACGGTACTCGGCAATCCCGCTAAAAGAATGAAGGAATTGGAGTAAATACAATGAAAACAGCATTTTTGTTTTCAGGTCAGGGCGCTCAGTACCCCGGCATGATGAAAGAAATATATGATACAGAAGCTGCCGCGAAAGAGGTTTTTGACGCGGCTGACAAGGCTCTGGGCAGAGAGATCTCAAAGCTGTGCTTTGAGGGCGCTCAGGAGGAGCTTAATCTGACTCACAACACACAGCCCTGTGTGCTTGCCGCTGATCTGGCGGCGGGTATGGCGCTGAAGGCTAAGGGCATAGTGCCCGAAGCGGTAGCGGGCTTCTCGCTCGGAGAGTACGCCGCGCTGACCTTTGCGGGAGCTATCCCCATGGACGAGGTTTTCGCTATGGTACAGCTCAGAGCCGACGCCATGCAGGAGGCTGTGCCCGCGGGCAAGGGAGCTATGGCGGCGTTCATCGGCGCTCCCGCCGACGAGGTCGAGAAGCTCTGCTCTACGGTGAAGTCGGGTTATGTGATACCGGCTAACTACAACAGCCCCATACAGACGGTAATATCCGGTGAGGCGGACGCTGTAGACGAGGCTATCGCTCTCGGAGTCGAGAAGGGGCTCAGATGTATGAAGTTAGCTGTCAGCGCGCCCTTCCACTGCGCTATGATGAAGCCCGCCGCTCAGAAGCTCGAAGAGCTGTTTGAGAGCAAGAGCTTTTCAGCGCCCGAGATACCCGTTTATATGAACGTGAACGGTGAGCCGGTGAGCTCTGCCGGAGATATCCCCGAACTGCTCGTCAAGCAGGCTATGAGCTCGGTCCAGTGGGTAAAGACATTGGAGAATATGCGCGACAGCGGTATCGACACCTTTATTGAGTGCGGTCCCGGAAAAACTCTGTCGGGTCTTGTGAAAAAGACCTTGAAGGGAGTTAAGATCTGCCGCGTTGAAAATATAAAAACTCTCGAAAGCACCTTAGAGGCTTTAAGCGAAGAGCAATAATGGAAATAAAAGCGTATGACTCGGGTCTGCTCGCGTCAAATATGTATATCATATCCGAGAACGGTCACGCGGTGGTCATAGATCCGTCGAGAGATACCTCGCCCGCAAAGGGACTGACGGTAGATCTGCTGATAGTGACCCATGAGCACTACGACCATATATCGGGTGTGAACGACTGGAAGCGCGAGTACGGAGCGCCCCTGCTGTGCAGTGAGAAATGCGCCGAGAATCTCGGCAATACGCTGATGAATCAGGCGAGGCACTTTGATGTGTTCTGCGAGCTGCAGACATGGATAAAGCTCGACGAGATACCTCGGACCGATCACGCTTATACCTGCGCGGCTGAAAAGACCTTTACGGACAGCATGAGCCTTGAGTGGCAGGGACATGAGCTGAGGCTCATCGAGATACCCGGTCACTCACAGGGGAGCATCGGGATATACTTGGATGACGACGGCTTTTTCTCGGGCGACAGTCTGCTCGAGGGCAAAGAAACGGAGCTCAGGCTCCCCGGCGGCAGCAAAAAACAGTGGCGCGAGATCGGTGAGCCGAGGATAAAAGCCGTGCCTGAGGGCACGACGATATACCCGGGGCACTTCGGGAAGTTTGTGAAAATATAAACTGATCCCGCGTAAGCGCTTAAAGGTCTTGACCTGCTTTTCGATTGAGATTGCCGCGGGCTGACACGCGTGTCGAGCCCTCGCAATGACTGTTTAATATACATATGTTTTCAGGGAATGGATCCCCGAACGATGAAAAAATAGATACGGAGGATAGAAAAATGTCCTTTTTCAAAAGCGAAGGAATAGGAATAGCGGGCATAGCCTGCGCGGTACCTAAGAATAACGTTACGGTAGACAGCTTCACGCCTGTTTTCGGCGAGGAGGTCACATCAAAGTTCACCGCAGGCACAGGCATCAAGGCTATGTACAAGGCTCTGCCCGAGCAGACCGCGAGCGACCTCGGTGTTGCGGCGGCTGAAAACCTGCTGTCAAAGCTCGATATAGATAAGAACGAGATCGGCGCTATGCTGATGGTCACACAGTCTCCGGATTATCGCAGACCTTCAAGCGCGAGTATCGTACAAAAGCGTCTCGGACTGCCGATAAGCTGTACCTGTATGGAGATCAACTTAGGCTGCTCGGGATTCATCTACGGCTTGCAGACAGCTATGTCGCTGATGAACAGCTCCGATATAAAATACGCTCTGCTCGTTATGGGCGAGACAGCCTCAAAGCTGGTCGATCCCAAGGATAAATCCATAGTTATGATGTACGGTGACGCAGGCGCCGCCGTTCTGCTCGAAAGACAGCCGGAGGCTAAGACTACTACTCTGCTGCGTTCGGACGGCGACCGCTTCAAGGCTATCGTACTGCCCGCGGGCGGCTTTCGCGATATGACGCCCACCCACGAGAGGTTCATGTGCAGCGACGGTATCGAGCGCTCGCTGTATGATATATTTATGGACGGTACCTCTGTATTCTCCTTTTCGATCACCGATGTGCCTCAGGCGCTGAAGGATTATCTCGATAAAACTGAGACCGGCGCCGAGGACTATGACGCCTTTGTGTTCCATCAGGCTAATCAGTTCATAATCAAACAGCTCATAAGAAAGATGAAGCTGCCTAAGGACAGCGTACCGATATCTCTCGACCGCTTCGGCAACACCGGCGGTATCTCGATACCGCTGACGCTGTGTGACGCTTACGGCGACAAGAGCGAGGGCAGGAAGAACGCTCTGATGTGCGGCTTCGGCATCGGACTGTCGTGGGGCGTTACGAACGCCGTTATAGACACCGATAAGGTGTTCCCGATAATCGAGACCGAGGATTACTATGCCGAGGGCAAGTTTGTACCCGGCAAGTATTAAGGGGGATATTTATGAAGAGTATCATTGATTTGACTGATAAAAGGATATTGATAATAGGCGCGTCCTCCGGTATCGGCAAACAGTGCGCGATCACACTCAGTCAGGTCGGCGCGAAGGTGATCCTCGCGGCAAGACGTGAGGACAAGCTGAGAGAGGTGCTCGAGCTTCTCGAAGGCGACGGTCACGGTATCAAGGCTATGGATGTTCAGGATACCGAAAACATAGAAAAATGCGTCAAGGAAATAATAAATGAGTTCGGGGCGCTGGACGGAATGGTATATTCTGCCGGAGTCGGTACGGCTATCCCGCTGCTTCAGACAAAGCCCGAAAAGATAAAGCAGGTCTTTGATATAAACTTCTTTGGCTTTACCGAAGCAGTAAGACAGATATGCAGACGCGGAAGATATAACCCGGGTATGCGTATAGTAGGCATATCTTCGGTAGCGTCTATACGCGGCGATAAGTCAAAGACCGCTTATTCGTCATCCAAATCCGCGATGGACTCGGCTATACGCTGTATCGCGAGAGAGATGGCGGACAAGGACATATGCATAAACAGTGTCGCGCCGTCTATGACCGCGACAGAGCTGTATGACAGATACATCGAAAAATACGGCGAGGACAGCGATACAAATCAGGATCTGCTCAAGCGTCAGTATCTTGGCATCGCCAAGACCGACGACATAGCTAACGCGGTAGCGTTCCTGTTGAGTCCTGCCGCGAGATTCATCACCGGTATCACCCTGCCTGTCGACGGCGGATTGACTACCTGCTAACGAAAGGGAAAAACATGATCTATAATGAATATAAAGATATCAGAATAGCCGCCATAGCTTCTGCCGTACCGAAGGACGCCTTCGATATAGCGGCGATGGCGGATGATCCCAACGAGGATCCCAAATATATAAAGAGCTTTATCAGAAAAACCGGTATCACTCAGAAGCGTATCGCCGCAGCGGATCAGACCGCGTCCGACTTCTCTTTTGCCGCGGCAAAGATACTTGAGGATAACGGCAAATATAAGCCCGAGGAGATAGGGATACTGATAAACCTCACACAGAATCCCGATTATCGCACTCCCTCGACCGCCTGCCTGCTGCACGATCGTCTGGGTCTGAGCAAGAGCTGTATGGCGTTTGACGTCAACTTAGGCTGCTCGGGATTTGTATACGGAGTTTCGATAGGCGCGGGTATGCTGGCGGCATCTTCTGCCGACAAAGCTCTCATCGTGATGGGAGATACTCAGGCGCGCGGCAGAAAAGAGACAGGCGAACGCTCATCTAACACAAGACTGCTGTTCGGCGACGCAAGCTCCGCCGTCCTGCTCGAAAAGAGTAAGGGCAGCTGTATAAGAAGCGGACTTATGACCGACGGTACGGGTCTCAAGGCGATCACCTCGCCTTACGGCGCTTGGCGTCATCCCGAAGGTCCCGAGCTGATCCCCGGAGACGATATAGCCGTGTTCAATTTTACGATCAACGAAGTACCCGAGCTCGTGCGCGAGTATGCTGAAAAAACAGGTAAGTCGGCTGACAGCTATGACGCGGTAGTGCTCCACCAGGCAAATATGATGGTGCTCAAAAATATCGCTAAGAGACTGGGCGTCGAGTTTGAAAAGTGCCCTGTTTCGATAGACAGATACGGCAACACGAGCAGCGCCTCGGTACCGCTGACCATCTCGGATAAATACGGCGAGGATAAGGACGGAAAAGAGCTGTCCTTGCTGACGAGCGGCTTTGGTATCGGACTTTCGTGGGGTGTGCTCGATTTTACGATCAACACCGACGATATATATCCCGTACTGGCTACGGATATAACATTTGACGACGGTTTTACGGATCAATAAATAATATATAATCTGATAATGAAAGGAATAAAAGCTATGACAGAACAGGAAAAGATCGCACTGATCGAAGAAACACTCGACCTCGACGAGGGCACACTTACCGCTGATACCGTACTTGACGACGTAGACGAGTACGACTCGATGGCTAAGCTCTCACTGATAGTGATGATGGACGACGAGTTCGGCAAGAAGCTGACCGGCGACGTTATCAAGGGCTTCAAGACCGTAGGCGATATCCTCGCCGAAATGGAGTAATACGGATTTCAAATCAATCTTTTATCGCTTTTTGTTAGTATAAAAGCGCAATGCAAGCTGCCTGACCGCAAGAACGGTCGGGACAGACGCGGGATACATCCCGTTTTATACGGTCGAGCTCAACGCAGCACGAAAACCCGGTACGCTGCGCTGAAAGCTCCCTTGGGAAATCTTAATATATTAAATGAAAACGGAGGAAATAACAATGACAGAAAAGGAAAAGATCGCTCTGATCGAAGAGACACTCGACCTTGACGAGGGCACACTTACAGCTGATACCGTACTTGACGATGTAGACGAGTACGACTCGATGGCAAAGCTCTCACTGATAGTGATGATGGACGACGAGTTCGGCAAAAAGCTGACCGGCGACGTTATCAAGGGCTTCAAGACAGTAGGCGATATCCTCGCCGAGATGGAATAATTGAGGGAATAACGATGACTAACTTAGAAAAGTATAACAAGGCGTTTACCGATACCTTCGGCGTAAGCGAGGATGTACTCGGTGAGAACTTTACATTTAAAGATGTGCCCGTTTGGGATTCGGTAGCGCATCTTTCTCTTATATCTGAGCTGGAGGACAGCTTTGACGTGCTGTTTGACGCTGATGATATACTGCACTACGGCTCGTATCTTAACGGTATAGAGATACTCAAGAGATACGGCGTGGATTTTGACTGATAACTATGATTTTTGTCCCGTGATCAATATGGATGTACGCCCGACGCTGTGACGCGGCGGGCGGAGAGGAGAGCTGACCCGATATGCGAGTATGGGTAGTAGGCAGAGCGATGCCCAGTAAACAGAATAATCTGATGGGAAGCTTTGAGTTTGAACAAGCTCAGCTGCTTGCGCGAGCAGGTATGGACGTCTGCTATTTCAGCGTGAATGTACTCTCGGTCAGGGATCTCAAGGGCTTAGGTTACCGGTACTCTTTCGCGAGCCCGGTCAAGACCGCCTCTTTCAATCTGCCTCTCGGAAGATTTATGGATCGTGCCGCGTCGATGCGAATGGCGGTCAAGCGCTTTCGCAAGCTCGCCGATAATATGGTGAAAAAATACGGTATGCCCGATGTGATACACATCCATTATCCGACGCTCTGGATGTATGACGCCTTTGAGCCTTTTCAGAAGAAGGGTGTCAGGATAGTCGCGACCGAGCATTGGTCGCAGGTCATGGAGAAGCAGATCGACGGCGCGCACTCTGAGAATCTGAGAGATTTCAGCAAAAAATCCGACGCGCTGATCTGTGTCAGCTCGGGTCTTGAGAGATCCGTCAGAGAGCTGACGGGCACAAAGCGCGACATCCATGTCATACCTAACTTTGTGAGCTCGGCTTTTTCTGTAAAGAGCGAGCCTCATAAGGGCTTTAATTTTATTTGTGTAGGCAGAGTGATACCGATAAAGCAGTTTGACAAGGTCATCTCTGCCTTTATTGAGGTGTTCGGTGAAAAGACCGACGCCGTGCTGACCGTTGCCGGCGGCGGAAGCGACTTTGACAAGCTGAGCAGGCTCGTAGCCGATGCGGGCGCCTACGACAAGGTAAAGCTGCTCGGTACCGTGCCGAGAGAGAAAATGGCTGAGGTCATGGCGTCAGCCGACGCTTTGATATGCTACAGCGTTTATGAGACCTTCTGCGTCCCGATAATCGAGGCGTGGATGTCCGGCAAGCCGGTCATAGTGTCGTCATCTTTGCCTCTGGCGCAGGATAATAACGACGAAAGACTTGAGAAGCTCGTGGATCATAATGATACAGAGACTCTCAAGACCGCTATGCTTGAAATGTATAATGACCGCAGCCGTTATGACAGCGAATGGATAGCGGCTTACGCTAATGAGCGCTTCAGCGAGCAGGCGGTATCAAAACAACTGACAGATATCTATCAGCAGGTAACGAGGATAAATCAATGAGACTGACGATTCACAGACAACAGGGAAAACTTAATCTCAGACAACTTTTGATCGGCGTGCTGGTAATATGGCCTTTTCTTTATTCCATGTGGCTACAGATCAGATTTACGGCGGCCGCTTTTGCACAGTTCCCTTTGATACTGCTCGGAGCTGCCGCGTTGATAGCTCTTATCTGCTTCGGAAAGCTGTATCAGAGTATTCTGCTCGTGTGGCTGATATTTTACGGAGTGACCCTGATACTGTCGTTTAGATCCAATAAAAAAGTATTCTTTATGGATTTTGCGGTCAGCTTCAGCTCATGGCTGATCTGCTATACCGCGTGCAGACGGAATGTTTCTTTTGATATGGTATGTAAGATAGTGCGAAGGCTCGGTATCATTACCGCTGTTTCGGTAGTTTTGGATTCTACTACCCATATCATTTCAAGAGTGATAGCTCCTTTATTGTATACGAGCAGCGCAGCCGGAAGGCTCGCAAGCAAAACGGGAATACTTAGCAACGGTTTATTCACATATGCGGGAATCACCGGATGCTTTCTTGTGCCCGGCTTGTTTGCTTTTTTGGTGAGCTACAGAAATAAAAAGAAAAAAGCGTATTTCTGGATCATGCTGTCAGTTATGGCGCTGAGTATAATACTCATCAATAAGCGCGGTTTCATATTGGATATAGCCATATCGCTGCTGGTCGTCTTTTTGGTCGCCAGACAGTCGGAGGGCAAGATAAAGCTGAGATTGAACCGTGTTCTGTTAGTTACGATCAGTATACTTATCATAATAAGTGTGCTGTTCGCTATGTATATGAGCATACCGCTCGTAAGGCAATCTGTGACCAACATCATGGATAAGTTCGCCGATGACGACGGCACGCTTTCAGGCAGGACAGAGCTTTATGATCTGGCGCTGCGCCTGTTTAGGCAGCACCCTATTTTAGGTATAGGCTGGGGTAATTTCAGAGAACAATCGCTGCATGTATACAGAGCCACGAGCACAAGTACCTATGAGACTCATAATGTTTATCTTCAGCTTTTGTGCGAGACAGGTATAGTAGGCTTGTCGGCGTTTTTGATAACCGTAATATGGATGCTGGTGTATACGATCAGACGGTTTATAAGGATCAACGCCGAGAACCGAGATTCAAACGCTGCTTTGGCTCTGCGCTTATCTATGTATATACAGCTATTCTTTATAACCTATTGCTTCAGCGGAAATCCGCTGTATGACTATGTCTTTGTCGTGACCTACTTTATAGGTATAGCTCTCTTGGGCGTTAATGAAAGGGAATATGTATGAAAGCAGGAATAATGACCTTTTTCAGCGCGAATAACTACGGCGCCGTTCTACAGGCTTACGCGCTGCAAAAAAAGCTGACATCCGAGAACATCGAATGTGAATGTATAGATTATAAATGTGACGCTATCGAGAAGATGCATCAACCCAGAAAACTCGATATAAAATACGGCTTGATAGGCAACTTGAAGAATATAATACGCAACACACTTAACAGGCCGAGGCTGAAGGCGTTTGCTCCTTTCAGAGAGAGGATCCCTCACAGCAAGCCGTATACTAAAGCAACTATCGCTCAGGCAAATAAAGTATACGACGCTTTCATCACCGGCAGCGATCAGGTTTTCAACCTTGAACTGACCGGCGGCGATACCGCGTATTTTCTCGACTTTGTTACGGGCGGCAAACCGAAGATATCCTACGCCGCGAGTATGGGAAAGTATCTTGAGGAGTACAAGGACGTTTATAAGGAACAGCTCGGCAGCTTTGATCTTCTGTCTTTCAGAGAAAAGGCGGTAGCCGATAAGATAAAGAGCGAGATAGATATCGACGGTCGGACCATACCCGATCCGGTCTTTCTTCTGACGGGAGAGGAATGGAAAAAGAGCCTCAATATCTCGAAAAAAGCAGATGAGAAATATATATTTGTATACGCTCTCTTCGGCTCGGATACCCTGTTGAAGGCGGCTCAGAGGCTGGCTCATGAAAAGAACTGCAAGCTGTACATAGTAACCAAGATCGGCAGATTGTCGGCAAATGCCGATAAGATAATCAGGGACGCTTCTCCCGAGAAATACGTTGAGCTTATCGCGAACGCGGAATATGTACTGTGCGACTCGTTCCACGGTACCGCGTTTTCGTTGATATTAAAAAAGCAGTTCTATAGCGTCCTCCCTCCGAAAGCGCCTGAAAGGATCACCGATCTGCTGAGCTCGGATGAGCTCAAGGCGAGGATCATAGACGATCCGAACGCGGCGGACGGCAGAGAGCTCGATACCTCCTTCTCTTTTCAGGCTACCGAAAGCCTGAGAAGTATCGGCGAGAGCTATATATCTTTGATAAAGGAAAAAATGAGCTGAAACAAAAGCTTTTTTGATATATTGGTGTAGTAGATATGCGTATTCTAACTGTAACTTATTTGATAAACAATTACGGCTCGGTTTTGCAGGCATATGCTCTGCAAAGTGTACTCAAAGACAACTCAGCTGAGCCGGTAATAGTTAAAATGAAGAATAGGCCTACAGGGCAAAAAGCAAAAGTAAAGAAGTATTTGAAGGCATTAAAACCGGGAAAGAATTATACCAGTTCAGTCAAGCTGAAAATGCTTTTGCAGGAAGGACGCTTCAGCGAAAAAGAAAAAAAGATCAGACGCTTTATCAATGATCGACTTTCTGTGCTTGAAGTCGGTTCGGCTCGTGAAGCAGCCCGTGAAGTCAAAGACTCGGATGTTTTGCTGGCGGGAAGCGACCAGATATGGACTCTTATCACGGGACCTAACGCAGACTGGTATACCTTTAAGTGGCCGGGTCTTTCTGATGATGTAAAGAGAGTTAGCTATGCGGCAAGCGCGAGCCTGACCGAGCTCAGCGACGCGCAAAAGGACAATTATCACAGAGCTCTCAGGGGTTTCAGCAGCATTTCTTTCAGAGAGCAGCAGAGCGTCGATCTTCTCAGATCCTATTTGTCTGCTCCTGTACGCTGCGATCTCGACCCGACTTTGCTGTTTGATAAGGAGAGATGGTCTGAGATAGCCGCCGAGCGGATAGAAAGCTCTCCTTATGTGTTCATATATATGCTCAGACCCGATACCCGATTGATAGAAATGGGTAGAAGATATGCCGCCGAACACAACTGTAAGGTGATCTATACAGGTTTGATGGCGGATAATTACAGCGGTGTAGAGACTGTCTGTTCTGCCGGAGTAGAAGAGTTCCTCTCATATATCAAATACGCCGACGCGGTGATAACCAATTCGTTTCACGGTATGGCTTTCTCGATATTATTTGAGAAGCAGTTTATTTCTGTTCAACTCTCAGCTACGAACTCGAGAGCGTTGAATCTTTTGAACAAGCTCGATCTGACAGACAGACAGATCAAAACGACAGAAGAGATATCGAAGTTGAATGAAAAGATCGATTATCTGCAGGTCAAAGAACGTTTGGAGGCTGAGAGAGCCTCATCGCTCGAATATATCAAGCAGATATGCTCGGGTGAAATATTTAAAAACCCGGTAAAGAAATCATACTTTGATACGGGGCACAGCTCAGATTGCAGAGGCTGTACAGCCTGCTCCGCCAACTGTCCCGTAAACGCGATCGGCATGGTAGCCGAAAACGGCTTTGTCTATCCCGAAATAGACGAAGAAAAATGTATACACTGCAATAAATGCGCAAGGACCTGTGAGAAAACCCTCAGCTTAAGATCAGAGTCACAAAACTCGGAGGTATACTACGGTTGGCACTCCGATAAAGATAAAAGATGGCAGAGCACCTCGGGCGGAGCGTTCGGCGCTATAGCGGACGCGTATACTAAGGAATACCCCGACGCTTGGGTATACGGAGCTGTATATAACAACGAGTTTTATGTTATACATACCGGAACTCAGGATAAGAACGTGATCTCCGATATGTGCAGATCAAAGTATCTTCAGAGTAATGTCGAAGGTATTTTTGACGAGATAAAAGAACGTATCAAAAATAAGCAGCACGTGCTGTTTTCGGGTACTCCGTGTCAGGTAGCGGGTCTGAGAGCCGTGACCGGCGACAGCGAGTATCTGCTCACCGTAGACTTTATCTGTCACGGCGTATCCAATCCGCTGTATTTCAGCAAATATATCAAAGGCTTAGGAGAGAAAAAGAACAGTCCGGTCACATCATATTCGTTCAGAAACAAGACGGATACGCCGGGCAAGAGGTCTTATCGCTTGATTTCACTGAAATATGAAAACGGAGAGAGCGAGCTTACCGATAAGGATCTGTATGTTATGTCGTATAAGTATCGGATGTTTTACAGAAGCTCGTGTTATAACTGTGAGTTTGCGCGCATGGAGCGCTGCTCGGATATAACTCTGGGTGATTTTTGGGGGCTTGAGAAAAAGATCCCGGCTTTGCAGTCTGAGCGACTCAAGGGTATCTCCATGGTGATGCTCAATACAGACAAGGCAAGGTCGTTTAAAGACAAGCTTTCGGGATTCTTTGAATCGGAACGCTTCAACGGCGATTTTACTGCCTACGCGCATCTGTTCAGACCTTCGGCTCCTTGCGGCATAAGGATGAAAGAATACTCGGATGAAATGAGCTTTATCGACTATCTTTCGGATACGATCACCCCTAAGATGAGGATGATGTATACTCATCCCAAAGCGGCGTGGCTCATAAAAAGGCTTTAAGTATCAACGCTCCGATAATATACCGACCTACTGTATCATCTGTTTATCAGACGATAGGGTTCGGCAATTGTTTCAATAAAACCTAAAGGGTCAAAGTTTTTTCAAAGCTATACGCTTTGAAGATTTGTCAGTTAGATAATAAGAAGGTAATATAATCATGGCAAGATCAAGAACGACAAAAGCGACATTGAATATCGCGACCTCCGCGCTCTATGAGGTGGTGGCGATGGTATGCGCGCTGATACTGCCGCGACTGATACTGTCGCATTTCGGCTCGGCATACAACGGCATCGTTTCGTCGGTCACACAGTTTCTCACGCTTATCTCGCTTTTGACGTTGGGCGTGACCGCCTCTACAAGAGTAGCTCTGTATCAATCTCTCGCAGCCAAGGATCTCAGAAAAACCAGCGCTATAGTACGCGCTACCAATAACTATATGCGCAGGGTCGGTCTTGTACTGCTGGCGTATATCATCGGTATCGCTCTGATATATCCCCTGGTCATACATACCGGCTTTGATTACTTTGATGTATTTATACTGATACTCATCCTCGGCGCCAGCGCCTTTGCCGAATTCTTCTTCGGTGTTACATATCGTACCTTCTTGCTTGCCGATCAGAGCGTATATATCTCAAATATCTTCATGACGATCTCGATCATATTGAATACCGTTCTCTCCGCGGTGCTGATCCATATGGGCTTCAGCATCCAGATAGTCAAGCTGGGCAGCGCGGTGGTATTTGTACTCAGACCGCTCATGCAGTATATATATGTACACAAAAAGTATAAGCTGATAAAGAATATCGAGCCTGACAAGAGCGCGCTGAACAGACGAGGCGACGCTATGGCTCACGCCCTCGCAAACATCGTACATGATAATACCGATATCATAGTTCTGACTGTATTCACCGATGTAAAGACGGTTTCTGTATATACCGTATATAATCTGGTCATGAACGCGCTCAAAAAGATACAGTCCATCATGACGACAGGTACCGAGCCGATATTCGGCGATATGTGGGCTAAGGGAGAAAAGGACAAGATCAAGAGCTTTCTGGGCTTTTATGAGTACGCGATATACTCGTTCGCGTCGGTGGTCTTCTCTATAGCTATGGTCATGCTGCTGCCGTTTATCGCTCTGTATACCAAGGGCGTACACGATGTGGAGTATATCCTGCCGGTATATGCCGTTGTCATCACGATGGCGTTCGCCTTTCAGTCGATCAGAACACCTTATCTGTGTCTGGTGCAGGGCGCGGGTCAATATAAAGAGACTAAGGCAGCCGCTATAATCGAGGCTGTTTTGAATATAGTGATATCCGTCGTACTTGTACAGTTTATCGGAATAGTAGGCGTTGCGGTGGGTACGTTTGTCGCCAATGTTTACCGTTCATATCAGTACGCGTTTTATATAGATAAAAATATCGTCAGGAGAGGCAAAAGAGTATTCATATTAAAGTCGATATGGGCTTTGTTCAATATGGCTCTGATTTGTGTACCGGCATTACTGATAGTACAGAATATCACGATAGACAGCTGGCTGAAATGGCTCGGCGCAGCGATCGCGGTAAGCCTGTACGGTATCATCGTATGGCTGGTCTCATCGCTGATATTCTACCGCAAGGATATGAGGTTCGCGTTAAAGCGCGCCAAAGGCTTTTTGCAAAAGCGTTTTTTAAGGGGAAAGAGAAAGAGACCCGAGGTAAAATCATAATGGACAATATATGGAAAGAAAAAACCGAAAAGTTGAATGAAAGGCGCAAATCGGCGCGTGAGGGCGGCGGCAAGGCGAGGATCGACAAACAGCATGAAAAGGGCAAGCTGACCGCGAGGGAGAGGCTTGAGGCGCTGTTTGACGACAATACCTTTGTCGAGGTGAACGACCTTATAGCGTCGCGCTGCACGGATTTCGGCATGGATAAAAAGAAGCGCCCCGGCGACGGAGTAGTGACCGGCTACGGATATATCCACGGCAGGTTAGCGTATGCCGCGTCGCAGGATTTCACGGTAGGCGGCGGCTCTCTCGGAGAGGCTCACGCTATGAAGATATGCCGCGTCATGGATATGGCGCTCGAGATGAAGGCGCCGTTCATATCCGTAAACGACAGCGGCGGCGCGCGAATCGAAGAGGGTATCGACAGCCTCGCGGGTTACGCTGACATTTTTTACCGCAACACCATAGCTTCGGGCGTTATCCCGCAGATATCGGTAATACTCGGCCCTTGTGCCGGCGGAGCCTGTTACTCGCCGGCTATTTGTGATTATATCTTCATGACAGAAGAGAACAGTCAGATGTACATCACAGGACCCTCGGTAGTAAAATCCGTTACCGGTGAGGTCATAACAGCCGCCGAGCTGGGCGGCGCTGAGGTACACGGCAGTGTGTCGGGTGTGGCTCACTTTGTATATCCCGATGATCTGAGCTGTCTCAACGGCGTGAGAAGGCTGCTGGGTTATCTGCCTCAGAGCAACGAGGATGAGAGCCTGACCGTAAGCGGAAGATCGGTAGACCGCTGCTTACAGCTGCCTGAGATAGTGCCCGCGGACTCTAAAAAGGGCTATGATGTGAGAGACGTCATAGATACCTTCATAGATGAAGGCTCTTTCATGGAGGTACAGGCAACATTTGCAAAGAACATAGTGGTAGGCTTCGCTCGTATCGAGGGCAAGACCGTGGGTCTTGTCGCGAATCAGAGCAACTATATGGCAGGCTCGCTTGAGATAAACGCGTCGGACAAGGGAGCGCGCTTCATACGCTTCTGCGACTGTTTTGATATACCCCTGCTCACCTTAGTGGACGTACCGGCGTTCCTGCCCGGCAGTCAGCAGGAGCACGGCGGTATAATACGCCACGGCGCTAAGATGCTGTACGCGTACTCTGAGGCTACGGTACCGAAGATCTCGGTAATAATGCGAAAGGCTTACGGCGGCGCGTATATCGCGATGAACAGCAAGGGCATCGGCGCCGACGTGGTATTTGCGTGGCCTATCGCCGAGATAGCGGTAATGGGCGCCTCGGGCGCTGTCGCGATCATCGGCAGGAGAGCCATCGACGCCGCTGAGGATTCCTCGGCTAAGCGCGAAGAACTGATAAACGAATATAACGAAAAATTTATGAACCCGTATATAGCCGCCGAGCACGGCTATGTCGACGAGGTAATACTGCCCGAAGAAACAAAAATCAGGGTCGTATCCGCTTTAAGGATGCTTGAAAACAAAAAGCAGAACAGACCCTTCAAAAAGCACGGCAATATCCCGCTGTAACGGAGGTGTCCGCATTGAAACTGAACGATGAAGCGATAGTCGCAATGGCGATAGCCGCGATCGCTGAGGAGAGCGGCGCCGATATCAAAAACATCAGAGTGAGATCCTTCAGGAAGATAGGAAAGAGCGCTCTTGAAGAGTATATCGAAGAGCGCGGTATCGCTTACAAAAAATATCAACTGGGAGACTGATCTAATGAGTAAATACAGAATCACCCTCAACTCAGAGGTTTATGAGATGGAGGTCGAGCTGATCGAAGAAGGCTCCGCCCCGATAAAGACCGAAGCTGTGCCCGCTGTTCGCAGCACAGAGACTCCCGCGGCGCAGAAAGCCCCCGTACAGGCTGATAGCGCGTCGGCGGACGGTACGGTAGTCAGCCCTATGCCGGGCACGATCGTGCAGCTTATGGCGGCTCAGGGCGATAAGGTCAGCAAGGGTCAGCCCATACTGGTGCTTGAGGCTATGAAAATGGAAAATGAGATAACTGCCGCGAAAGACGGAGTGCTGTCCGAGCTGCGCGTAGCCGAAGGACAGACTGTCGCGGGCGGCGAGATACTGTTTACGATCGGCTGATAAGGCGGTAACTATGGAGAACAAGCTGAATTTTCCGGCGCAAAAGCTGTATATAACCGACACTATCCTGCGCGACGCTCATCAGTCGCAGGCTGCTACGCGTATGCGCCTTGAGGATATGCTGCCTGCCTGTGAGGCTCTCAACGAGGCGGGCTACTGGTCGCTCGAGTGTTGGGGCGGCGCTACCTTTGACGCCTGTATGCGGTTTCTTGATGAGGATCCGTGGGACAGGCTCAGAGCGCTGAGGAGAGCTCTGCCGGACACAAGGTTACAGATGCTGCTGAGAGGTCAGAACCTGCTCGGCTACCGTCACTACGCAGATGACGTCGTAGATGAATTCTGCAAAAAATCAATAGAGAACGGTATAGACATCGTCAGGATATTTGACGCTCTCAACGATGTGCGCAATATGCAGGCGGCTATGGAGAGCGTGAAGAAGTACGGCGCTCACTGTGAGGCGGCTATCAGCTATACCACAAGCCCGGTACACAGCGACGACTACTTTGTCGAGCTTGCGGCAAAGCTCGAAAACATGGGCGCGGATACTATCTGTATCAAGGATATGGCTAATATCCTGCTGCCAGATAACGCTTATACACTGATAAAGAAGATCAAGGACAGGGTGAGCGTGCCCGTCCACCTGCATACACATAATACTACCGGTACCGGCGCTATGGTATATATGGCGGCGGCTATGGCGGGCGTAGATATCATAGACTGCGCTCTGTCGCCGTTCGCCGACGGCACCGCTCAGCCTGCCACCGAGTCTATGGTCGCGGCGTTCAGGGGAACTCCCCGTGATACCGGGCTGGATCCGAAAAAGCTGAACAAGGCGGCTAAGCACTTCAGAAACGTCGCTCAGCGCCTGCAGGATGAAGGCATACTCAATCCCAAGGTGCTGCGTACCGACCCCAATACCCTGCTGTATCAGGTGCCGGGCGGTATGCTGTCGAATCTGATGTCGCAGCTCCATGAGGCTGACGCCGACGATAAGTTAGAGGATGTTCTCAGGGAAGTGCCCGGAGTGCGCGAGGACTTCGGCTATCCTCCGTTAGTCACTCCCACAAGCCAGATCGTGGGTACTCAGGCTGTGCTGAACGTTCTGTTCGGCGAGCGTTACGGTACCTTTACCAAAGAGTCAAAGGGCTTGCTCAGAGGAGAATACGGATGTCTGCCGGGCAAGGTCAACGAGGACGTCCGCAAAAAGGCTATAGGCGACGATGAGGTCATCCGATGCCGACCCGCCGATCTGCTCGAGCCTGAGCTGGAGCGGGACAGAGAGAGCTACGGTGATATCGCGAGAAGCGATGAGGATGTGCTCAGCTGTGTGCTCTTCCCTCAGGTGGGACCTGAGTTCCTGAAGAAAAAGTACGCGCAGCCCGAAGAAGAAAAGGTCACGGAGATAAATGTCGTCTGGGACAGATAAGAGGTAGGTATGAGCGAGATGAATAACAATCTGTTGGAAAACAAAGTGGTTATCGTGACCGGAGCAGGCAGAGGCATAGGTCAGGCTATGGCTGAGCTTTTTGTCGGGAACGGCGCTGTAGTATATGCCAACGACGTGCGCGAGGGCGCTGTCGAAGAATGGTGCGGCAGCGTGAATGAGAGCGCGTCGGGCGAGGTACGTCCGCTTTACTTTGATATCACAGACGTTCAGCAGGTAAAGACTGCCGTGATGCAGGTCAAGAAGGCGTGCGGTCACATAGACGGTCTGGTGAACAACGCCGGCGTAGAGTTCAATGAGCTGATCGGCATGATAGATCGTAAGCATATGCAGATGATGTTTGACGTCAATGTCTTCGGCACCGTTAATATGCTTGAGATAGTCAGCCGCGTCATGGGTCGCCAGGAAAAAGGCGGCTCGATAGTCAATATCGCCTCTATGACGGCGCTCAGAGGCAACCGCGGTCAGATGATCTACTCGGCTACCAAGGGCGCGGTCATCTCTCTGACGAAGTCAGCCGCTAAGGAGCTCGCCGATAAGAAGATCAGGGTCAACGCGATAGCTCCCGGTCTGACAAACACCGCTATGATGCAGCAGGCCGATCCCGAAAAACTCAAGAGCCGTATCGACAATATCTGTATGGGCAGACTCGCCGAGCCGGAGGACATAGCGGGAGCCTGTATGTTCATGCTGTCCGATCTCTCGGAGTATGTGTCGGGTCAGATACTCGCGGTAGACGGCTGTACAATAATGTGATACCTGTCAGCAAAAGAAAGCTCAAAAAATTTGCGGTTTTTATCGAAACAGCATAAATAACCGATCAAGGTGATATAATGAATATTCAACTTCCTGCCACATCATGTACGGGCTGCTCTGCCTGTATGAATATTTGTTCGGTCGGCGCAATAACCATGGTCGAACAGACCGACGGTTTTTTGTATCCTCAGATAAACGATGAAAAATGTATAAAATGCGGCCAGTGTATGAAGGTGTGTCACGCTCTCGGCTTTGAGAGCTTCAACAAGCCCTCTCAGTGCTATGCCGCTCAGGTAAACGATAAGGATGTGCTGAGAGTCAGCACATCGGGCGGATTGTTCTATGCTCTTGCCGACAGTATCCTCTCTGAGGGCGGCGCTGTATATGCCTGTAACTATGATGATGATTACAACGCTTTTATACAGAGATTTGACGCATTGGAGCAGATCGCGCCCGTGCACGGCTCTAAGTATGTATGGAGTGACTCGTCGCTCAGCTATCCTCTTGTCAAAAAGGATCTTGAGGAGGGCAGGACCGTTTTGTATACCGGTCTGCCGTGCCAGACAGCGGGTCTGAGAAAGTATCTGAAAAAGGATCATGAGAATCTGTTTACGGTAGATATCTTATGCGGCGGCGCTCCGAGCCCGTACGCTTTTCAGAGATACCTTGAGACGCTGACTGACAAAGAGGGCAGAAAAAATCTGCGTTTTCAGTTCAGAGATAAAGAGAAAAACGGTTCGGGAGTGTGCTGCACCTACTATATAAACGGCGTAAAGCACTACGAGAACTACCTTGAAAACAGCTTTTACTTCGCTTTTTGTTCGAAATCGAGGATATCATGGAGAAAGTCCTGTTACGGCTGTAATTACAAGAGCTTGTACAGGGCGTCGGACATGACTATAGGCGACTACTGGGGCGTTGAAAAGCATCACGGCGACTTTAAGCCTAAGGACGGCGTGTCATTGATTTTGGTAAACACCGAACAGGGTAAACGCCTGTTTGAAAAGATAAAGGGTCGTGTCAAGTATGTCATGAGCGACGCGATATATGCCATCGAGAAGAACAGCCTTGTAAAAGAGCCTGCAGAGGGTCATCATAAAATGCCCGATAACAGACAGGCGTTCTTTGAAGAGCTGCGCAGGAGCGACTGGGACACGGCGGATAGGATGTATCTGAGCAGCAGACATAAGATACTTAAAAAGCAGAAGCTCACGCGGATACCGCGCAAGCTCATGCGAATGTTCAAAAAGTAAAACATAGTTACCTTTGATAAAAGTGGTGCATAGCAGTGTTTTTAGATTTAGATAAGCATAATCAGGATAAGACAGCGATAAAGGACGACTCGGGATATGAGCTGAGCTACCGCGACGTATGCGATACCGTACGCGCTTTTGAAGAGCTCGCTCTGCCCAGATGCGTAGTTTTTTGTATGTGCGAGAGCTGCGCGGGGTCGCTCGTAGGCTATCTTGCCTTTGAAAACAATAAACAGGTCCCGCTGCTGCTGAGCGCTAAGCTCGACAGCGGTCTGAGAACGAATCTTGACGAGGTGTATCAGCCGTCTTACTACTGGGCTCCCGAGCGGATGTCCGACGAGCTCGGCGGAGAAAAAATATACTCAGCCTACGGCTACGCGCTGGTAAAGACGGCTCATAAGCCTTATGAGCTGAATGATAAGCTCTCTATGCTGCTCACTACCTCGGGCTCTACGGGCAGTCCTAAGCTCGTGCGCCATAAATACGGTAACCTTGAGGCTAACGCGCGAAATGTAGCCAAGGTCTTTGAGTGGCGTGAAGAAGAGAAGGGCATATGCGACCTCCCGATGAACTATACCATGGGCCTGAACGTAATCAACAGCCATTTGGCAGTAGGCGCTTCGGTACTTATGGTCAAGGCTAATCTGATGGATCCCGACTTTTGGAGCTTCATCAAAGAGAACGGCGGTACGAGCTTTTGCGGCGTGCCGTTCAGCTATGAGATAATGCGGCGTATCGGCTTTGACAGGATGGAGCTGCCCGAGCTGTATACCTTAGCAGAGGGCGGCGGTAAGCTGACCGATAAGATGTTTAAGTGGACAGCCGCTTACTGCAAGAACAACGGCAAGCGCTTTTGCGCGACCTTCGGCACCAGCGAGACAAGCGCGCGTATGGCGTTTCTTGACCCGAAAATGGCTGAAGATAAGATCGGCAGCATCGGCAAGGCTATCCCCGAGGGAGAGCTGTTTCTGATAGATGAGGCTCAGGGCGAGGACGGCTGTGTGACCGGTGAGCTCGGCTACAGAGGCCCCAACGTGACTATGGGCTACGCCGTATGCAAAGAGGATCTTATAAAGGACGATGAGTTCTGCGGTGAGTATCATACAGGTGATATCGCGAAGCGAGACGCCGACGGCTACTACTATATCATCGGGCGCAAGGGCAGGTTTTTGAAGCTGTTTGGACTGAGAGTCAGCCTCGACGAGACCGAGCGCATCTTAAAGTCGCAGTATCCCGACGCGGACTGCGTGTGTACCGGTGACGATAAGCGTATGAGCATCTTCACCGTTGACGAGCGGATCAAGGATGAGATAATACCCTTCATAAGCGCAAAGACCAATCTGCACAACTCAGCCTTCAGGGTATATGTTGTGGATAAAATACCGCGCAACGAGTACGGCAAGGTGAAGTTTGCCGAGCTCGAGGAGCTTATGTAAAATAATAAAAATACTGCCGCAGGGCTATCGAAAAGATAACTCTGCGGCAGTTGTTTTTTTGTAATGTGATCTTGTTAAGATATGTTCTTACGGCTGTATCACAGCTTGGTACCGCAGTTGCCGCAGAAGGCGCCTCCCTCGGTGGGCGCGCCGCAGTTGGGACATACCGCGGGAGCAGCGGGTCGGTCGTTCGGCTGTGAGGTCTGTGTAAAGCCGTCGTTATAGGGAGCGGGCTGAGGAGCTGAATATGGGTTTTGCTCAGTGCTCACGGCATCCTGTCTGTACTCGGGCAG
This sequence comes from uncultured Ruminococcus sp., assembly GCA_902776975.1. Classification (GTDB taxonomy): domain Bacteria; phylum Bacillota; class Clostridia; order Oscillospirales; family Acutalibacteraceae; genus Ruminococcoides. The sequence continues at coordinate 54,358 of CACYSI010000001.1, read as the reverse complement.
GGGAGCTGCGTCAGGCTGTGAGCCGCCGTAAGTAGGCTCGTTGTAGCCGTACATAAGCTCGTCGATATGCTTTTTGTATCCGAGTGCGATCTTTGCGTCAACGACAAGGGTCGCAAATGTTAGGATGTTGCCGAGTATGGTGATGAGCGACACTCCCGTCAGACTCGAGAATCCCGAATTGCCGAAGAATAAAAAGCTGCCGATCGAGCCGAGTATGCCGAAAGCGCTGAAAACAGCGCTGATGACGCACATAACGCCGTAGGGCTTAGCGCCGCCGCTCTGAAGAGAAACTGAGCTGATGCTTGTCCTGACGGAGCTGTAATAACGGAACTTGTTGATAGCCGTGAACAGGAGGAACGCGGCGATAATGAGAAGAAGTACGGCAATGATGATCATGACCGTGGCTACCGCGGAACCGTTGAGATTCAACTGATAACCGTTGCCGAGATCGACGATCCTGGAGTTACCGATAGAATCGGCGACCGCACCCGAAAAAATGAAAAGTATCGCAGCGATCACGACCATACCGATAAAACCGATGATGATGAAGATCAGCGAAATGATCGAAAGAACGTACATGATGGTGACGCCGGCGCTCGGGGTAGACTCGGCAGACTCGTTGCGGCTCTTGAAATAAATGATAAAGAAAGCGGCGGCTATAAGCAAGGTAACAGCCGCGGATATTATGAGTGAGGGCAGCATGGATATAACTGAGGACTGTGATACAGCGCTGTTGACAGATTCCATATCCATGGGGGGCATATTCTTGGTGAGTCCCGCCTTATCAAGATACTTCATAAGATCGCTGATGAATCCCGTCGCGGAGCCGGATGATACCAATGAATGAATGATCCCGACGATCGCGGTCAATACATATAGGATCGCTATAACAAGGACGCGTGGCTTTTTAAAGTAATTCTTGACTGCGGCAAGGTTAGAAGCGTAAGGGTTAAAGGGCTGTTCGTACATAAACATCTCTCCTTTTTCTAATTAGTAAATCCGCCGGAGTGTCTCCGACGGATTTATTATAGAGTATTATCGGTATGATTGCAAGAGTCTGAACAAATTATCCTTTATCAGAATTTGAGCTCGGCGTTTTTGAGCTGACAGTACTGCTGCTGACCCTCATTATAGGTAGTGAACTCGCCCGTTACGGTGATATCCGAGCCGTCTTTGGGATAGTCCGCGGGGTAGCTGTGGTCGCCCGCCCAATCAAACTCGATGCCCTGCGCGCAGCAGGCTGTAGCGTCCTTGATGATACAGGCGAAGTAGCGGTTTTCGCCGATCTCAGATACGCTGAACGCGCCCTGCATCTTGACGGTCTTGCCGACGTAATCCGCGGGCTTGAGCATCATGTTCTGCACCTCGGAGTATATCATGGTAGAGCTCATCTGTGTGAGGTCTACGTCGATGTTTTGAGCTGCTTTTGCGGCGGTCTCTGTCGTGCCTGTGGCTACGGTCTTGCCCGAGCAGGCTGTGAGAGCCGCGATCAAGACCAGAGCGGCTAAGATTAGTATGAGTTTTTTCATGCTTTTTTACCTCCGGTGATTTTTCCGATTATCAAAAAGATGATGAATACGACTATGTCTACGCCTACGATGGTGGAGCCTACGGGCGTGCCCGCGAGGATAGAGATCAAAAGACCTGTGAGAGCGCAGATCACGGATATGATCGCTGAGCAGATCGTGACGCTCTTGAAGCTCTTGAACACCCTCATAGCCGACAGAGCGGGGAAGATAACCAGAGCCGATATGAGCAGAGAGCCGACGAGCTGCATGGATACTACGATTATGACGGCTATGACTATGGCTATGAGCAGGTTATAGAGTCCTGCCCGCTGACCTGTAGCCTTGGCGAAGTTCTCGTCAAAGGTGACCGAGAAGATGCGGTTGTAGAACAGCACGAAAAACAGCACTACGATGACTGAGAGGATGACGCACATCCATACATCAAAGGAGCTGAGAGTGAGTATCGAGGTGGAGCCGAAGAGGGTGGAGCAGACGTCGCCGCTGATGTTGGACGAGGTGCTGAAGAGATTCATCAGCAGATAGCCTATAGCGAGCGAGCCTACGGATATCACCGCGATGGCGGCGTCGCCCTTGATCTTGGCGTTCTTGCCCATCCTGAGCAGGAGGACGGCGCAGACTACCGTGATGGCGAGGGTCAGAGGCATATCGTCGGTGAGTCCGATGACGGCGGCTATCGCCATGGCGCCGAAGGCTACATGGGAGAGTCCGTCGCCGATGAATGAATAGCGTTTGAGCACCAGAGTAACGCCTAAAAGCGAGGAGCACAGGGCTATGAGCACGCCGACGATGATCGCGTTCTGCACGAATGAACGCTCAAGATATGAGGCGAGGGTAGTGAAGATATCTGTCATTACTTTTACCCCCCATTTCTGTTGGCTTTGAACACTTCGTACTCGGCGCGTGTGCCGAAGAAGATATCCGTGCCTATATGGAGTATGTGCGAGGCGTATCTAAGCGCCTTGTCCACGTCGTGAGATATCATTATGACGGTAACGCCGTCGTTCTTGTTGAGGCTGTCGATGAGAGCGTACATATCGGCGGTGACCTTAGGATCGAGACCCGCTACAGGCTCGTCGAGCAGGAGTATATCGCGGGTCGCGCAGAGAGCGCGGGCGAGCAGGACTCGCTGCTGCTGACCTCCCGAAAGCTCGCGGTAACAGCTGTTTTTGAGCCCCTTTATATCCATGCGCTCCATAGCCTGAGCGGCGAGAGCCTTATCCGCCTTAGTGTAAAAGGGGTGAAAGCCGCCTCTGCCGAGACAGCCCGAGATGACTATCTCATATACGGACGCGGGGAAATCGCGCTGGACGTCGGTCTGCTGGGGCAGATATCCGATGCCGCTGGCGCTGAGTCCGTCGGAGAACTCTATGCTGCCGCCGAGAGGTTTGGTAAGCCCGAGGACGGTCTTCATCAGAGTGGTCTTGCCCGAGCCGTTGGAGCCGACTATGCACAGGTAGTCGCCGCGGTTTACCTCAAAGCTCAGCCCCGAGAGTATCTCCTGAGAGCCGTAGCCGAGGGTCAGATTTTTGCATTTTATCTGAGACATTTAGGTATTGTCCTTTCTGTGTCAAAGGTCTGTGTTGTATGGGTTACGGAGGTGGTTTATCGGTCGCGGGACAGAACCCTCCGCCCCTTCGGGGCACCTCCCTTAGGAAAGGGAGGCTTGTCGCTTCGCGAATGTCCCTGCGGGACGCGGGAGGGTCAAGACCCTCCCCTACAAGAGGTTGATGTGTTTCGCGGAGCAAGGAATCGGAAGGAGAGGTACTTATTGAGGGTTAGACACGCGTGTCATGCGAATGTCTCTGCGGGACGGAACCCTCAGTCACCGTTCGGTGACAGCTCCCTTAGGAAAGGGAGCCGATTATTCTAACGCTTTTTTGAGGACTTCGAGGTTGTTCTGCATGATGTTGAGGTAGGTCTCGCCGTCGTTCACCTGCTTCTGCGTTACGCTCTGCATTGAGTCGAGGGTCAGTATCTCCTGATCCTTGGACTTGGTGTTGTCCCTGATCGTCTTGGCTATGGAGCCGTCGGAGCTCTCTATCTGCATGATAGCTTTCAGCCCCAGCTCATCGACCTTATCGGCGAGAAAAACTATGGTCTCAAAGCTCGCCTCGGTCTCTGCCGAACAGCCCGAGAAGGCGGCGTAGTAGTCGAGCTTGTAGTCATCTGTAAGATAGCGGAAGGGGAAACGGTCGCCGAAGAGCAGTGTCTTGGTCTTTGCGCTGTCAGCGGCGCTCTTGTACTGCTTATCGAGCTCGGCGAGCTTATCTGTGTACGCGGCGGCGTTAGTTTTGAAAGCGTCGGCGTGCTGAGCGTCTTTTTTGCCGAGGGCGTCGGCGATCTCGGTGACAAATAATGAGGCGTTCTTTAACGAGAGCCAGACATGCTCGTCATACTCGTGCTCTTCTTCGTGCTCTTCCTTACTTTCTTTATGCTCTTCTTTTTCATCTTCATGCTCATGCTCGTCTTCCTGCATACCTTCTTTGACTTCTTCTTCCTTAGCTTTATCGCCGAGGATATCCAAGAGGTCGAGGACTACCATATCCTTGTTCTTTGCCTGAGCGATGACGTCGGACACCCATTTGTCGGACTCGCCGCCTACATAGATGAAGACGTCGCAGTCGGATATATCCATGATATCGGTCGCCGAGGGCTGGTAGCTGTGCAGATCGGCGCCGTTGTCGAGCAGCATATCGAGCTTGATATCCACGTCGTCCTTTACGATCTCGCGTACCCAGTCATAGATGGGGAAGACGGTGGTGACGACCTTGATGTCGGCATGGTTGTTTTGCGCTCCGCCGCAGCCGGCGAGGGCGGATATCATCAGTAAAATGCTGAGCAATACAGCTGTTATCTTTTTCATAGCTGCCTCCTTTTGCAGTCTGAGCAGACGCCGTAGATAACGGTCTCGCCCTTGTCTATCAGGAAGTGGCTGTCAGCCTCGACGCTGCTGATCAGCGCGTCGGCTGTTTGCTGCTGCATATGCACGGTCTTGCCGCATTTTTTGCAGCTCAGATGCAGACAGCTGCGGCACTCATGCTCGTCTATATATTGGTATACAGCCTCGCGGGAGCCGCCCGAGGCGACCCTGCGCAGCCTGCCCTCAGCCTCCATATCGGCGAGGTTGCGGTATACCGCGCTGACGCTGATCTTATCGCTCAGCGCCTCGGCTATCTCGCCCGCGGAGATGCTCTCGTCTGTATGGCGGGAGAGGTATTCTAAAAGTATTTTTCGCTGTTTTGTAAGGTATTTGGGCATAGATACTACCTCTTTTATCGGTTGAGATCGCTAAGACTCCTGCTCAGCTTCGTAATGACAAACAGATATGATTTGCGAATCATTCGCAAATCAGTATAGCATAAGGTAGGGATGATGTCAACAGATTTGCGAATCATTCGCAAAATAACGATTGCTTAAAGATCAAATTGATAGTATAAAACGGCGTTCAGCTATTGATAGAGGCGGAAATTTGTGATATACTCTATAAAGCGAAATTCGGCGTTATGCTGTTTTTTGAAATTCAACTACCAACTACCAACCACCAACCACCGACTAATAACCACCAACTACCAACGAAAGGTTTTGATATATATGGCACTGATAACCAAGAAGCCCAAGGGCACCGAGGATGTGCTGCCGCGCGACAGCTATCGCTGGCAGTTCCTCGAGGACATCTTCCGCGATGAGGCGAGAGCCTTCGGCTATAAGGAGATGCGCACGCCTGTCTTTGAGCACACCAATCTCTTTGAGCGCGGAGTAGGCGACACCACCGACGTAGTGCAGAAGGAGATGTACACCTTCATCACCAAGGGCGGCGACAGCATAACGCTCCGTCCCGAGGGCACCGCGGGCGCGGCGAGGGCTTTTCTCGAGCACGGTCTGCACAACGATCCTCTGCCGATCAAGGCGTACTACCTGACCTCCTGCTACCGCTATGAGAAGCCTCAGGCGGGCAGACTCAGAGAGTTCCACCAGTTCGGTATGGAGTGCTACGGCACAAAGGATCCCGCGGCTGACGCCGAGCTGATAACCGCGGCGGCTAATATCTTTGACCGCTTAGGACTGAAGAACATCAGACTTGAGATCAACTCTATAGGCTGCCCCAAGTGCAGGGCGGAGTACCACAAGGCGCTGACCGAATACTTCGGCGGCTACAAGGACGAGCTGTGCGACGACTGCAAGGACAGGCTCGGGCGCAACCCGATGCGCCTGCTCGACTGCAAGGTGCCGCACGATCACGAGATCGCGAAGGGCGCTCCGACGGTGCTCGACTACCTGTGCGACGAGTGCAGAGAGCACTTTGACGGCGTTAAGGCGTATCTTGACGCCGGCGGCGTAGAATATACGGTCAATCCGACTATTGTACGCGGTCTTGACTATTATACAAAGACGGTATTTGAATTCATATCCGGCGATATCGGCGCGCAGAGCACGATCTGCGGCGGCGGCAGATATGACGGACTGATAGAGGACCTGGGCGGCAACGCTATGCCGGCGCTTGGCTTTGCGGCAGGTATCGAAAGACTGCTGCTGACCCTCGACGCTCAGGGCATAGAGATACCCGCTCCCGCTCCCTGTGACATCTATATAGCGTCGATGGGCGACGCGGCTCACAAAAAGGCGGCTCAGCTGTGCAACGCTCTGCGTAAGGCGGGCATGTACGCCGAGTTTGACGTTGTGGGGAGAGGTCTGAGAGCTCAGATGAAGTATGCCGACAAGCTCGGGGCGAGGTTCTCGATGGTGCTCGGCGACGATGAGCTGGCGGGCGGCATCGGAAGGCTCAAGAATATGGAGAACGGCGAGCAGAGCGATATACCGCTCGACACCGAGAGCTTTACACGGGAATTCACCGCGGCTAAGCTCGACCGCGACTATAAGGCGGCGGCAGGGAAGTAGAGGCTGTGTCGCTACCATGCGGATTGCGAGCCTTGCGGGCGGGTCAAGACCCGCCCCTACAATAAGTAGAATTTGCGGTTGATGTGACAGCCTCACTGAGACTGGGATATAATTAAGAGGTCGACCCCTCATCCGACCAATTTGCCTTGGTCGGCAAATTGCCCACCTTTTCCTCAGCCGGAGACGGCTCCCCTCTGTCACCTTCGGCGACACCTCCCCTTAGGGGAGATCACCCCGAGGGAAAGGCTAAAAAAACAAAAGGAAGGATATATTATGGCAGAATTTATGACAGGGCTCAAGCGCACGCATTACTGCGGTGAGCTGAGAGCCTCGGATATCGACAAAGAAGTTGTGGTGTGCGGCTGGGTACAGCGTCAGCGCGACCTCGGTCAGCTCATCTTCATCGACCTGCGTGACCGTACGGGCATCGTACAGCTCGCCTTTGACGACAACACCGACAGAGAGATCTTCGATAAGGCGTTCGCGGCGAGATCTGAGTTTGTGCTGTGCGCCAAGGGCAGGGTGCGCGAGCGCTCAGCCAAGAGCAGCAAGATTCCTACGGGAGATATCGAGATAGAGGTCAGCGACCTGAGAGTGCTCAGTAAGGCGCAGACTCCGCCCTTTGAGATAGTGGACGACAGCAAGACTGCCGAGGATATCCGCCTGAAATACCGCTACCTCGACCTCAGACGTACGCCGCTGCAGCAGAATATCATCACGCGCTCGAAGATCGCCAAGATCGCGCGCGATTACTTCTATGAAAACGGCTTCATCGAGATAGAGACCCCGATGATGATAAAATCCACTCCCGAGGGAGCGAGAGACTACCTCGTGCCCTCGCGTATACATAACGGCAAGTTTTACGCTTTGCCTCAGTCGCCGCAGATATACAAGCAGCTGTTGATGCTGTCGGGCTTTGACAGATATATCCAGCTCGCGCGCTGTTTCCGCGATGAGGACCTGAGAGCTGACCGTCAGCCTGAGTTCACCCAGATAGACATGGAGCTGAGCTTTGTTGACGTTGACGAGATCATGGAGATCAACGAGGGTCTGATGTACAGGCTCTTTAAGGAGATAAAGGGCATAGAGCTCGACATACCCTTTGAGCGCATGACCTATACCGACGCAATGAACACCTACGGCTCGGATAAGCCCGACGTGCGCTTCGGCATGCCTATACAGGATCTCACGGACACTGTGAAGGATATCGACTTTGTCGTATTCAAAAGCGCTGTCGAGAACGGCGGCTCGGTAAGGGCGATAGTAGCCAAGGGCGCCGCCGCGGCTCTGACACGCAAGAAGATAGACAAGCTGACTGAGTACGCTAAGGGCATCGGAGCGAAGGGTCTCGCGTATATCCGCTGGGCTGACGATACACCAAACTGCTCGTTCAACAAGTTCCTCGGCGAGGGCGACCTCGACCGTATCATAGGCGCTCTCTGCGCCGAAAAAGGCGACGTGGTGCTGATAGTCGCCGACAAGAACTCGGTAGTCCTGCCTACTCTCGGCGCTCTGCGTCTGGAGGTCGGCAGACAGCTCGACCTCATCCCCAAGGATGTGTACAAGTTCGTGTGGATCGTGGACTTCCCGTTCTTTGAGAAGGATGAGGAGAGCGGCGAGTGGGTAGCTATGCACCACCCCTTCACCATGCCTAAGGAAGAGTGCCTGCAGTACCTCGAGAGCGATCCCGGCAAGGTGATCGCTAAGGCGTATGACCTGACCCTCAACGGCACCGAGCTGAGCTCCGGCTCGATCCGTATCACCGACTATGAGCTGCAGCAGCATATGTTCCGCGCTCTGAAGATGACCGACGAGGAGATAGAGGCTAAGTTCGGCTTCCTCGTAGAAGCGTACAAGTACGGCGCTCCGCCTCACGGCGGTATGGGCATAGGTCTCGACCGTATCGCCATGCTGATGTGCGGCGCGGACAGCTTGAGAGATGTGACAGCCTTCCCGAAGGTGCAGAACGCCTCCGAGCTGATGAGCAACTGCCCCTCGACGGTGGACGAGGAGTTGCTCGACGTGCTGGGTATACAGATCAAGAAAACAGAAGAATAAGATGTATGCAGCCACTGATTAAGACGACCGATATTCAGTATAACAACGACCTGATCCGGAACCTCTACAAGATCGATCTGTCGATCGAACCGACAGCCGACCCCGGAAACATGAAATCAAAGCTGAGATATCCTGCCGGAAAATGGTCGGATTATTCACCGGAACAATAACCGTCAATGATCCTTTGAAGCGAACACCTAAAGGAGAACGACATGAAACAAGCAGTCGCTTTGGTATTAATGCTGGCAGTTTTACTATTTGTGACTTCCTGCTCGACTACACCTAAAACAGAGCAAACGAGAGAAACAACCGCCGCCGTAAATACAGACGCTGAGCTGTCTGCAACCATCAACAGTAAGCTCAAAGACATCAAATATGACGGCGTCATCTATCTCACGCATAACGGTGATGTCGTATATCAAAGGGCGACCGGGACGGATGCCGACGGAACGCCTTTGACGATCGACACATCTATGTATATCGGTTCTGTCTCAAAGCAGTTCTGCGCCGCCGCTGTAATGATCCTGCGCGATCAAGGCAAGCTCAGCGTTGACGATACGATCGGCAAATACTTTCCCGAGTACAGCAAAGGCAAAGATATTACGATCAAACACCTGCTGACGATGCGTTCGGGTATTCGCGATACGGTGGGTGAAGGCTTTGCGAATACACTGCCCTACGGGAATACGGAGAAAGAGAATACAGCTTTGATCAAAAAGTGGATCTTTGATGAATCGCTGTTGTTTGAGCCCGGCAGCGCGTTTCGTTATTCAAACTCGAACTATATCCTGCTTGCGGACATTGTAGAACAGGTCTCCGGCATGTATTATAACGACTTCTTACGCGAGCATATCTTCGATCCGCTTGATATGAAGCATACCGGCTTGATCACCGATATTCCGAAGTCTCCCGCGTGGGCAGAAAACCTGATAGCTGACGACGACGTAGAAGAGGTAAAGATCAAGGGCGTTGCAAAGGGCGCGGGAGATATCGTCTCCAACGCTCCCGATATGGTCAAGTGGATGGAGGGCTTATCCGGCGGCAAGATTGTCAGCGCGGATACATTACGTGAGATGACAACGGATCATTCACCAGATTACGGTGAAAAATACGGCTACGGGCTGACGCAGATGTTTTCAGGAGGCGTGGGGCATCCGGGCGCTATTTCTGACTATTCCTCTGAAGAATACTTCAACTCCGAACAGGGATATTACTTTTTCTGCGACAGCAACGGAAGCGATCCGGGAAATATGGCATGGATGTTGCTCGGCGAGTTCCTGTCTGAGCATAGCGGTCAATAATACGAGTGATCTTCAAAGGAATCGAACAGGTAATTCGATAACAGAACCGCAAAAAGAACATAATCTAATATTCAAATAAAACAAAACGATAATATTAGAAAAGCTGCCTTGAAGTTCAAGACAGCTTTTCTGTATACTATTAAGTTTATTTATAGCCCGGAGGAGGCGGCTTTTGTTAGTTAGGTGTTAGGAGTGAGGAGTTTACGGCGAACGATTCCCGCACCCGATTGATAATATGTTTATCGGGAGATGAAGTATTGAATGCTGCGGGAGCAATGGTTATGTGACAGCCTTACTGAGTTATTGATATGATAGAAAGGTTGACACCTCATCCGACTCGGCAGAGCCGAGCCACCTTTTCCTCAGCCGGAGACGGCTCCCCTCTGTCTGCTTTGCAGACACCTCCCCAATGGGGAGATCACCCTCGTCAGAGGGGGCAGAATGGGCTTTTCTACAGTCTAAAGCCTCTCCGCAAGGAGAGGCTTGTAATAGTATAAACACAGATTCTTTATCGATCCGTATGACAGATATTTATTTATATCTGTCTTTGACTAAATAATATTAAAGGCAATACCGCACACCTGAATTATGCGGTATTGCCTTGATATATCTGCCTTTGATCAGAAGCCGATATCCTCGGGGGACTCTTCGTCGGCGATCTCGGCTACTGCTTCTTTGACGGTTTCTTTGACGTCTTTCGCGGCGTCTTTGATATTTTCCGCTTTATCTTCGACGGCATCTTTGACGTCCTCGGCGGCGGTTTTGACAGCGTCCTTTACGTCCTCGGCCTTATCCTGTCCGGCGGCGATCAGCTCTTCGAGATCTTCGTTAGCCTCGGGATCGAAGCGCTCCTTGATGCCCTCGGCGGCGTCGGTGACTTTATCTTTGAGGTCTGCCGCGGCGAGCTTAGCCTTTTCGCCTAAATCTTCGGCAGTCGCCTTAGCCTTATCGGCTGTTGTAGCGGCAAAATCCATAGCCTTGTCAAATGTCGCGGCGCTCTTATCTTTTGCCGCTTTTGCCGCGTCGGCGGCTTTGTCGGACACTGCCTTGGCGAGCTTCTCGGCGTTCTCGGAGCGGATCTTGGTGTCGTTCTGGATATTGAGCAGCTCGACATACTTCATGGACGCCTTGCTGATGCGGTCGTTGGCGGCGTCTACTACGGCGCAGATAGCCTCGTTCTCGGCTGTGGCTGCGTCGCGCAGGTTCTCATAATAATAGCGGCCGAGCTCGATGAAAGCCTGATCGCGCGTAGCGGTATCGGTCTTGATGAGCGACTTGATGCTGCTGAGCTGTACTCTGAGGCGGTTCTTCTCAGCTATGGATGAGGCGATCTCGGTAACGGTCTCGCTTAAAAATTCAAGCCCTGATTTGATATTTTCCGCAAAATTCATGGTAGTACCTCCGAAATGATCAAATATTGTTCGGTATTATTATCGCACTAAACGCTGAGAAAATCAATATTTATTTGTAAATGATATATAAATAATTTGCATTTTATATGAAATATGGTACAATGGTTGTGTATTTCTTATTTGTTAATCAGATTCTTGCATATAATCCGTAAAAAGAGGTAAGAGTATGTCTAATGTCATATCTAAGGATGTAAGCTGTCCCAAGTGCAATCACAAATCAGGCGCGCATCTGTATATCAGCATAAACGCGACAAACGATCCTCAGTTCAGAGAGGATCTGCTCTCGGGCGGACTGCTGAAGTTTCAGTGTCCCTCTTGCGGCTATGAGGCCCAGTATATGTATCCGCTGCTGTATAATGATATGAAGCGGCGTTTTATGGTATACCTGATACCCCAGATAGACCGCTTTCAGCTGGAGGACAGGTCGCTGGAGGATGACTACCGAAATCTCAAGGGCATCAAAAAGCGTATCACTCCCGACTTCAACTCGATGAAGGAAAAGATATTCATCTTTGAATCGGGACTTGACGATATGGCTGTGGAGCTGACAAAGTACGCTATCAGCGAGATGGTGGCGAAAAAGCAGAACCTCGGCAGGGTGTCGGAGGGTTATCTGACGATGTACAGCCGTGAGACAAACACCATCGGATTTACATACTTTATCGGTGAGAACAACGAGCCGTTCGTGCAGTCGGCGAGGCTGGAGATATATCGCAAGAGCATGAAGATAGTCAACGCTATATGCAGTAACGATAAAAAGCTCAGTGGCTTTATCAAAATAGACCGTGAATGGGCTGAGAATACTCTGTTCAGATATAAAAGAGTTAAAAATGAAGCTTGACCGTATATCGGTGCAAGCTCTTTGATATGACCGATCATACGATATTGAAGGAGGTTATTTGAATGAAAGCAAGTCAAAGAATGTTGAATGTTTTATTAGTGATCTGTCTGATCCTGGGCGTCACGGCGGCTGTATCGGTAGGCGCGGCGGCTCTGGACTCTGAGGACACAGCCGATACCGGCGCGACCGCTTATACCGTGGCTACCCCCGAGATCACCTCTCTGGTATGCGATGAAAACGGTATCAACATCACATGGGATCCCGTTGACGGAGCCGCTGCCTACAGAGTGTACTACAAGACCTCCGACGGTAACTGGAAGCGCTTTGCGAACGACGTCAAGGGCTTGACCAAGCTCGACTCGGGAGTGAGCTACGGCAGAGAAGAAGCGTATACCGTCAGAGCGCTTGACAGCAGCGGAAATCTGATCAGCGACTACAAGCATGACGGCTGGACGGTCTCCTACGGAGTGGATACTCCTCAGATCACCTCTCTTGTCTCGGATGAAAACGGCATCAATATAAGCTGGGATCCCGTAGAGGGAGTATCGACCTACCGTGTGTATTACAAGACCTCCGACGGTAACTGGAAGCGCTTTGCGAACGATATCAAGGGCACGACAAAGCTCGACACGGGCGTTAGCTACGGCAGAGAAGAAGGCTACACCGTGCGCGCGATCAATAAAAAGGGCGAAGTTATGAGCGGCTACAAGTCCGCGGGCTGGAAGACGACATACGGCACAGAGACACCGCAGATAACCTCTCTGACATCTGACGAGAGCGGCATCCATATCAAATGGAACAAGGTCGCGGGGGTCTCGACCTACCGCGTTTATTACAGACCGTCAACAGGCGGATGGAAGCGTTTTAACGGCGATATCACCGGCACGACAAAGCTCGACACGGGTGTTAGCTACGGCAGAGAAGAAGCCTATACCGTACGCGCGATCAACAAAAAGGGCGAAGTCATGAGCGGATACAAGTCCGACGGCTGGAAGACCACCTACGGTGTGGAGACACCGCAGATCACCTCTCTGGTATGCGATGAAAACGGTATCAACATCAAATGGAGCAAGGTCGCGGGTGCCTCGACCTACCGCGTTTATTACAGACCGTCTACAGGCGGCTGGAAGCGTTTTAACGGCGATATCACCGGCACGACAAAGCTCGATACGGGTGTGAGCTACGGCAGAGAAGAAGCCTATACCGTACGCGCGATCAACAAAAAGGGCGAAGTCATGAGCGGATTTAAGTCCGACGGCTGGAAGATCACCTACGGCGTGGAGACACCGCAGATAACCTCTCTGACCTCGGACGCAAACGGTATAAACATCAAGTGGAACAAGGTCACGGGAGCCACGACCTACCGCGTATACTATAAGGATGTGAACGGCTCCTGGCAGCGCCTCGGCTCCGATATCAAGGGCACATCCGTCATCGACAGCGATGTACAGTACGGCAAGGCTGAGACCTATACTATCAGAGCGGTCAATAGCAAGGGCAGTACGATAAGCGGCTATAAGTCATCGGGCTGGACCGCGACATATACCTATCAGGGCGGCGGCAGCTCAGGCTCGGCTACGCTCTCGTTCTCTGTCAGACACATCAACCTGCCTGTGGGCGGCACCTTCAAGACAGAGGCGTTCTCAGACGGCGGCACCTTCAAGACCGTGAACTGGTCAAGCTCGGATACGAGCGTGGCTACCGTGAGCGGCAGCGGACTGAAGGCGACGATCACCGCCAAGAAAAAGGGCAAGACCGACATAACCGTAACTACCAAGAGCGGCGCTAAGGCTGTCTGCACAGTAGACGTCACGTCTACCAAAACATCCGACTCGCTGAAGAATCAGATAAACTCGCTGCCTTTGTATCCCGTCAAGACGGGCTATGTCGCTCTGGATAACAAGGTAGAGAGCATATTCAAGAGCATTTTTAAGTCCGGCTATACTACCTATGATAAGCTCAAGGCGATATACGACTATGAGATCGAGCATTATTCATACGAGTATATCGGTTTGACTCAGCAGCAGTATCAGGACTTTTACAACAACTCGAAGAACAGCGAGCCCGAGTCGTATTATGACAGTATGTTGGCGGCGCGCGCATACGCGACTTTGATGAACAACAAGGGCGTGTGCTACAACTACGCGGCGGTGTTCACGGTAATGATGAGGGCTGTGGGTCTGGAGTGTTTCAGCTTTGAGGGCACCTCGACCTATGCCGACGGTCACTGGGATGTGCATACATGGAACAACATCCTGATAAACGGAAGATGGCTGCTGTTTGACGCTCAGGTGGATGACAACATCTATAACAAGCTCGGCTATATGCTGTATGACCGCTTCGGTCTGACAGCAAGTGACTCTACAGTAACCGAAAACTATAAGTATGAGACCTCAGACCGTCTGCAGGACGCGAGGTATTTCAACTACTTTGATTGATAGGAAATAAACACAGCTATAAACAAAAGCTGTCCTAAAGGGCGTTATCATTAAAGCTTTCAGAAGAAAATATGAGTAATAGATACAGCCGGGATGAGAGTCTCGGCTGTAATTGTGTTGAGAAAGCGAACCTCAACGGCATCAAAAAAGCAGGCGCCGTAAAGCGCCTGCTTGATTAATGTAAGTATTTAACTATATCTTATCCGAAGATATGTACCTGTACTACCAGCGCCGCAAAGACGATAGATACCATGCTCAGCAGCTTGATCAGGATGTTGATAGAGGGACCCGAGGTATCCTTGAAGGGATCGCCTACGGTGTCGCCTACTACGGCAGCCTTGTGCTGATCTGAGCCCTTGCCGCCGTGGTTGCCCGCCTCGATAAACTTCTTGGCGTTATCCCACGCGCCGCCGGAGTTAGACATGAAGATAGCCATCAAGAAGCCCGATGCGGTAGCGCCCGCGAGCATACCTACGACGCCGTAGAAGCCCAGCACCAGACCGACGACGATCGGTACTACTATAGCGATGACGGTGGGCAGGATCATCTCCTTAAGCGAGGAGCGTGAGCACATATCCACGCACTTGGCGTAGTCGGGGTCAGCCTTGCCCTGCATGAGACCCTTGATGTTCTTAAACTGACGTCTTACCTCGATAACAACGCTCTGCGCGGCTCTGCCGACAGCGTCCATGGTGAGCGCCGCGAATACGAACGGCAGACAAGCGCCGATGAACAAGCCGATCAGTACCAGCGGATTCATAACGCTGAAGCTGTCATATGTTACCGAAGGCTCCATGCTGTGGATCTTGTCGATATATGAAGCGATCAGAGCGAGCGCTGTGAGCGCCGCTGAGCCGATAGCAAAGCCCTTACCTGTAGCGGCAGTGGTGTTGCCCAGAGAGTCAAGAGCGTCTGTACGCTCGCGCACCTCAGGCTCCAAACCGCTCATCTCGGCGATACCGCCGGCGTTATCGGCTACGGGGCCGTAAGCGTCGGTCGCGAGGGTGATACCGAGGGTAGACAGCATACCTACAGCCGCCAGAGCGATACCGTACAGCCCCTTGCCTACCGAAGCGGAGCCGCCCGATACGAAGAAGCTGACCAGTACCGCGATACCGATGATGATGATCGGCAGAGCGGTAGAGAGCATACCCAGACCCAGACCGCCGATGATGATGGTAGCGGAGCCTGTCTCAGATTTGGAAGCCAGCTTTTTGGTGGGCTTATATGTATCGGATGTAAAGTACTCGGTGGATTTACCTATGAGGACGCCCGCGATCAGACCTGCAAGTACAGACCAGTAGAGAGTCCAGTTTTCCTGACCGAGGATGAAGTAGATCAGCGGGAAAGCCGCTGCGGCGATCAGGATAGCAGAGAGGTTAGTACCGCGGGAGAGCGCCTTTAAGAGCAGCTTTTGCTCTGCCTTTTCGCCTGTGCGTACAAAGAAGGTACCGATGATAGAGCAGACGATACCTAAGGCAGCCATGATCATCGGGATAGCCATAGCCTTGAACTGCATATCGCCGTTGCCCGAGAAGGCCGCAACGCCGAGAGCGGCGCAGGAGATGACGGAGCCTACATAGCTCTCGTACAGGTCGGCGCCCATGCCGGCTACGTCGCCTACGTTGTCGCCTACGTTATCGGCGATAACAGCGGGGTTACGGGGGTCATCCTCGGGGATGCCAGCCTCTACCTTACCTACGAGGTCGGCGCCTACATCGGCAGCCTTGGTGAAGATACCGCCACCGACTCTTGCAAACAGAGCCATTGACGAAGCGCCCATACCGAAGGTCAGCATAGCCGAGGTGATGCCCGAAGCGTCGAGGTTGAATACATACTTTAAGAGTGTGAACCAGATCGAGATGTCCAGCAGACCTAAGCCTACTACGGTGAAGCCCATTACAGAGCCCGCCGAGAAAGCGACCCTCAGACCCTTGTTCAGTCCGGTGCGGCAGGCGTTAGCTGTACGCGCGTTAGCCGCGGTAGCGATCTTCATGCCGACAAAGCCCGACAGACCCGAGAAGAAGCCGCCCGTAACAAAGGCGAAGGGTACATACGGCGTAAGCAGTCCGAAGATAGCCATAGCGCCGAGGATGACGAACATTACCGCAAAGAAGATCAATACTATCGTGTACTGTCTTTTGAGATAGGCGTTAGCGCCCGAGCGGATCGAAGCAGAGATCTTCTTCATTCTCTCGGTGCCTTCATCAAAGCTCATAACACGCTTAGCCATTATCACGGCAAACACGAGAGCTAAGATAGCGCCCACGAAGATAGCAATTACAAGATAAATATCCATATAATTCTACATTCTCCTTTCTTAACATAAGGACTATTTTACTACATTAAAGCGTAATAGTCAAGCAGAAACCCCTCTAAAACTCTCTCTGAAATGACAGATTTTACCGCGTTTTCAGCTCAATTTTTTGTGACCCGTTCACATCGGTGCGCGCATCACCGATCAAAAGTGAACGCGAAAAAGCGCCCGTTTCATACAGGCGCTTTGGCTTATACAATTTATACTCCGACCTTGATACGTCTCAGCTCGCTGATCTCAAAATCCGGCTTAGGAGGATTTTCGAGGTAGTCAAGCACGCTGTCGATGTCGTCGCTGATATAGAACAGCTCGAGGTTCTTTTCGCTCATAAAATTCTCTGACGCGGTATACCTGAGCATCTCGATCATCGGATCAAAGTAACCGTCGGTGTTGAGCATGGCTATGGGCTTATCGAGCTTGCCCAGCTGCTTTAAGGTCAGTATCTCAAAGAACTCCTCAAAGGTGCCGATACCTCCGGGAGATACCACAAAGCCGTCGCTGCAGTCCTCGAGCTTCTGCTTGCGCTGACGCATGGTCTCGGTGTAGATGAAGTCGTCACAGTGCTGATAAAGTATGCCGTCAACGTTAAAGAACGACGGCGCTATGCCCGTTATATGACCGCCTCCGTCGTGCGTTCCGCGCGCTGACGCGCCCATCATACCGGTGTCGCCGCCTCCGAAGACGAGCCCGTGACCTCTTTTCGCGAGCTTATAGCCGAGCTCGTGTCCGGCTTTCAGATATTTTTCGCCGATGTCC
This sequence comes from uncultured Ruminococcus sp., assembly GCA_902776975.1. GTDB lineage: Bacteria > Bacillota > Clostridia > Oscillospirales > Acutalibacteraceae > Ruminococcoides. The sequence goes on along the minus strand of CACYSI010000001.1, from coordinate 36,810 downwards.
TTGGACGCGGCTCCGTATACACAAATGTTCATCGTATCACTCCGTGGATAAATGCTGTTTACTCAGGAGTCAGGAATTAATAGCGTAACATCAGCAGCGCTTAGCCGATCACTTTGTTATCGGAGCGCTGCTGCATGGGAATTGTAAGCCAAATAAAAGATTTGGACAATTCCTCAGCCCGCACCCGATTTATATAGAAGAATAAGCTATGAAGTGTATCGGCACTTATTGTAGGGGAGTGCCTTGGTGCTCCCGTTCGCCGGAGGCGACACAGTTCGGACACTTCTGTTCGCCGATGCTACGGATATAAAAACAAGGTTTCGGATGCAGCGCACAGCATTTGCTGTACGCCCGGGCGGGTCAAGACCCGCCCCTACAATGAGTCACTGCGTTTATCTGTTGTTACTGTAAATCAAAACGCGGACACGCGTGTCAGCGTTTCCCTCAATTCCTGATTCCTATTTCCTAATTCCTAATTCAAAAAGTCAGCTGCTCACGCGCTCTGCTCAAACTGGCTGTTATACAGCTCGGCGTAGAAGCCGCCCTCTCTGAGCAGCTCGTCATGTGTGCCGGAGGCTATTATATCGCCGTCCTTGAGCACGAGTATCAGGTCTGAATTTTTGATAGTAGACAGTCTGTGAGCTATGACAAACGAGGTCCTGCCCTCGGTCAAACCGTCCATAGCCCTCTGGATGATACGCTCCGTACGGGTATCTACAGAGGATGTAGCCTCGTCGAGTATCAGCAGAGGCGCGTTCTCTATCATGGCTCTGGCTATGGTGAGCTGCTGCTTCTGACCCGCCGACAGGCTCGACTTGTCATCGAGCACGGTATCGTAGCCGTGAGGCAGGGTATGGATGAAGTGATGTATGCCCACGGCTCTGCAGGCGCGCTCAAGCTGCTCGTCGCTGACGTTCTCCTTGCTGTACACAAGGTTCTCACGCACGGTGCCCTCAAAGAGCCATGTGTCCTGCAGTACCATGCAGAAGAGCTCATGCACGTTCTCGCGTGTGAGGCTGTCTATCGGTACGCCGTCTATGTATATGCGTCCCGAGTTGATCTCATAAAAGCGCATCAGCAGATTGACTATGGTGGTCTTGCCCGCGCCTGTGGGGCCTACTATAGCCACCTTCTGACCTGCCTTTATATCTACCGAAAAGTCATTGATGATGACTTTGTCGGGGTTATAGCCGAAGTGGACGTGCTCAAAGCGCACGTCGCCCTTGACGGTATCGAGGCGGCCGGTTTTATCGCTCTCGTCCGAAAGCTCCTCCTCGCCGAGGTACTCAAATACTCTCTCCGCGGCGGCAGCGGTGCTCTGCATATTGCTGAAGCTCTGGGCGAGCTGCTGCAGCGGCTGGGTGAAGAGTCTTACATATATGGTGAACTCTATGATCACGCCGTAGGTTATCATGTCGTTCTTGACGAGCAGAGCGCCCACGATGAACACGGCGACAAAGCCGAGGTTGCCTATAAAGGTCATCAGCGGCTGCATAACGCCCGACAGCGAGGTGGACTTGAACACCGAGTCGCGCAGATGACGGTTTATGCGGTCAAACTCCTCGCGGCTCTCCTTCTCATAGTTATACGCCTTGACTATGTTGTGACCGGCGTATATCTCCTCCACATGGCCGTTGATAGCGCCGAGGTGACGCTGCTGACGGTTGAAGTGTATCTGAGATTTCTTCATGATCACCGACATGAGGATGAAGCCGATTATCGAGGCGATGACCGCGGTGAACGCCATTATATAGTTGGTGATGAACATCATCAGAGCCGAGCCGATGAACAGCGCTATAGAGGTGATGAACTGAGCTATAGACAGGTTCAGCGTACGCTCGATGGTGTCTATATCGTTTGTGATGCGGCTGAGTATATCGCCGAAGGGCGTCGAGTCAAAGTATCTCAGCGGCAGTCTGTTAGTCTTGTTGGTGATATCGGTACGCATACGGCGGCTGATGCTCGGCGCTACCGTAGCCATGATAAAGTGCTGAGTAAAGTTCATCAGCCAGCTGATACCGTACAGTATCATCAAAAACACGCACGAAGAAGTCACCGCGTCGAGGTCTATGCTCGTGGTTATGCCCTGAGTGATGAGGTCAGTGATGCGCTGTATCTGCTTAGGGCCTATCAGCGAGATGATCGTGCCTATCACGGCGCAGGTCATGGCTATGATGAACGCCGCCATCTGCGGACGGATATAGGCTATCATCTTCTTCCATGACTCGCCGAAGTTATGCGGCTTTTCGGTCACTACTCCGCGGGGGCCGCCCATGCCCTTGCGGGCTTCGGGACGCTTGCTGTCCACACCGATCAGAGTCTCGCGTTTTTTCTTGATATACTCGGGCTTGGAGGTCTTTTTATCAGACATTGTTCAGTTCCTCCTCTCCGAGCTGAGATAAGCCTATCTCATGGTAGATAGAGCAGGTCTTGAGCAGTTCCTTGTGCTTGCCTATGGCGGCTATCCTGCCCTCGTCGAGCACGATTATCTTATCGGCGTCCTTGATGGTGCCTATACGCTGGGCGACTATGATATTGGTAGTGCCCGCGGTATTCTTCTTCAGAGAGTCGCGCAGCTCGCGGTCGGTCTTGTAGTCGAGCGCCGAGAAGCTGTCGTCAAATATGAGTATCTCGGGCTTGCGGCAGATAGCGCGCGCTATGCACAGGCGCTGCTTCTGACCGCCGCTGAGGTTGGAGCCTCCCTGAGCTACGGGATGCTCATAGCCCTCGGGATAGTTCTCGACTATATTCTTAGCCTGAGCTATCTCAACGGCTCGGCTGACGTCCTCCTGAGTATAGCCCTCGGTGCCGTTTGAGCCCATGGCTACATTGGTGTTGACCGTACCCGATAAGAGCACAGCCCTCTGAGGCACATAGCCTATCTTGTTATGCAGCTGCTCGAGGGTATACTCCCTGACGTTCACTCCGTCCACGAGCACCTCGCCCTCGGTAGCGTCATAAAATCTGGGTATCAGGTTTATCATTGTCGATTTACCGCAGCCCGTCGAGCCGATGATAGCCACGGTCTCGCCCTTTTTGGCGGTGAAGGTGATGTTTTCAAGCACATTGTCGGCGGCGTCGGGATAGCGGAAGCTGACGTTTTTGAACTCTATCTCGCCCTGTGTATCGGTGTGCTCCACGCCCTTGCCGTCCTTTACGGAGGACTCGGTGTCGATGACCTCGTTGATACGCTTTGCCGCTACCAGCGAGCGCGGGCCCATGATGAAGATCATGTTGAGCATCATGAACGCCATGATGACCATCAGCGCGTATTGTGAAAAGACCGTCATATCGAGGAAGAGCTCTGCCTTACCCTCAAAGGGCGCGCCGTCGATCAGATAAGCGCCTATCCAGTATACCACCAGTGATATGCCGTTCATCACCAGCATCATCGAAGGCAGCATTATCGACATTATCCTGTGAGCCTTCATGTTGTTGCTTGTGATCTCTTCGTTCGCCTTCTCAAACTTAGCCTTCTGATAATCCTCGGCGTTGTAGGCGCGCACAACTCGCAGACCCGTCAGATTCTCACGGGTGATGCGGTTGATGTTGTCCGTCAGGGTCTGTATGCGCTTGAACAGCGGATGAGCGAAGATGAAGCATATTCCCAGCACTATGACCACCAGCACCACGGCTACAGCCGCCGAAAAGGTCCACTCGGCGCTCTTGTCGGCTATCTTGGTGATAGACAGCACCGCCATGAGCGGCGCTCTGACTATGACGAACAGTCCGAAGACAATTATCGTCTGCACCTGTGTGATGTCGTTAGTGGAACGCGTTATCAGCGAGGCTGTAGAGAAGCGGTTGATCTCAGCCATAGAGAAGCTCTCTACCGCGTCATAGAGCTTTGCCCTCACATTAAAGGAGTAGCTCGCCGCGAGAAAGCCCGAGATCACCGTCACAAGCACGCTTACGAGCAGGCTTGCCAGAGCGCACAGCAGCATCTTGCCGCCCGCCCACAGTATGTCGGATATCTGTGAGCCGGGTATGATCAGCAGGCTCGTGATGTCCTTCATGTACGCGGGCATGAGCAGCTCGAGCCATACCGAGGCGCCTATCAGCGCCACGGCGCCGGCGGTAGCCAGCCACTCGCGCTTAGTAAAATGGCGTATGATATTGAATCTCATGTTATCAAACCTTCCGTCAGGCAAAACCACGTGATTCAATTGCGTTTTTGCCTATAGTAGAACAGTCTTTTTCGGTATCATTTTATTTTACCATATATATATCGGATTAGCAAGTAAAAACAAGGCGGAAAACAGGCGTAAAAACTATTAAATTTGCTGCTTTCATTGTTGAAAATCAGGCGCGTTTATGCTATTATGATTATACTATATTATCAAGATTATCAAGGAGGTACACTATGCTGAAATTCAAGAAAATCGTATCACTTCTCTTAGCGGTACTCATGGTAATGTCCGCCTTTACCGTGATGACCACCGCCGCGGGAGCCGTGACCTACGAGGACACAAAGCTGTACTTTGACCTCTCTTCCACAGGCTGGGAGCTGGGCGCTAAGGACAAGGTCGGCTTCTATGTATTCTCCGCCGAGTACGGCGAGCTGCTCCCCTGGGGCGGCAAAAAGCTCAACGGCACCGATGAGGGCGACGGCATCTGGTCGTACGACCCCGCCGCTAAGGGCATGGACATCAAGGAAGGCGAGCAGTACAAGATCATCTTTACGGGCGCGGGCAACCAGACCTATGATCTGATCTTTGACACCACCTGCTACGGTCATGTGGCTTACTGCGACGACACTATCTATGAAAACCCCGTAGACAGCTCAAAACAGACCAGAGCCGCTTTCTGGAAGGATATGGACGCGACCAAGTACGGTCCCGTGCTGCAGATCTCTTCCATCGGCACCGTAGTCGGCACCTGTCCCGAAGAGGGCAAGACCCCTCTCACCATCTTTGAGGACTTCCTCACAAACACCCTCGCAAACGCGAGAACTTACATGGTAGATACGGGCAAAAAGACCGAACAGCAGCTGATAGACGATATCGGCGAGGGCTTGGGTCTTACTAAGGACGACGTAGCCGCTTCTATCGCTTCTACAGACACAGAGAGCACATGGAGCGCCGACGCTTCCGCTCTCCCCGCCGCTGCGGCACCTGAGACCACAGCGCCTGAAACCACAGTTCCCGAAACACAGGCTCCCACAGAAGAGCTCACCGAGCCCGCTCCCACCGAGCCCGAGACTCAGACTATTGAAACTGTAACACCCGAGCCCGGCGAGCCTACTTACTATATAGTCGGCGGCTTCACCGATTGGCAGATGAAGGAAGAATACGCTATGACCAAGATCGCCGAGGGCGACAGCGTTAAGTATCTGTTTAAGGATCTCGCTCTTGCAAGCACCGATCAGTTCAAGGTAGTATCCTATAACTGGAGTCTCCCCGATCCTGTGCAGACATGGTACCCCGACGGTATGGGCAACAACTACGGCGAGAACGGTGAGATCACTGTTGCCGGTACATATGACGTGCTCTTCGATCCCAACCTCGACGCTGAAGGTGAGGGCTGGTTCTATAACTGCATCAAGGTCAAGGGTATGCCCGCTCTTCCCACAACACCTCCCGAGACACAGGCTATCGAGACTATCAGCCCCGAGCCCGGCGAGCCCACCTACTACATCGTAGGCAACTTCACCGATTGGCAGATAAAAGATGAATACACAATGACCAAGATCGCCGACGGCGACAGCGTCAAGTATCTGTTTGAGGATCTCCCTCTTACAGTTTCAAATCAGTTCAAGGTAGTAGCCTATAACTGGAGCCTGCCCGAGCCCGCTCAGGTCTGGTATCCCGACGGCATGGGCAACAACTACGGCGAGAACGGCGAGATCACTGCCGACGGCACATATGATGTATACTTCGACCCGGTCGGCGCTACCGACGGCTGGTTCTACAACTGCATCTATGTAGACGGTATGCCCGCTCCTACTCAGCCTGCTCCCACTGAGCCCGCAGAATACAAGAGAGCTATCGACTCGATGGCTAACGTTGACGATGTAGTCGCCGAGGCAGGCATCACAGATACCTTCACCGTATACTTCAAGATGCCCACAAGCGGCGAGCACAGCTGGGCTAACGAGTACAACGAGCTCGACGGCGTAAACTGGGCAGGCATCTACTGGTGGCAGGGCTCTATGAACCTCAACCCCTGGCCGGGCGCTAAGATGACTCTCGTAGACGCTGAGCAGGGTATCTTCTCGGCTAACGTACCTTACGAGTCCGACGAGCTGACCAACATCATCTTCAACAACGCCGTAGACGGCGGCACAGACAAGACCACGCCTCAGTACGCTGCCGCTCAGCAGACAGTCAACGTCAACTGCCAGGGCGCTGACCCCGAAGAGTTCGACACTATCCCCGAGGGTACGGCCACAGACAACTTCGACGGCTGTATCTTCATCTGCAAGCCCGCCGAAGTCACCACAAGTGAGTATTCAGGCAAAGAGACCTTCTTCGGCGACTGGTACTTCTACTACGGCGACGGCTGCTACGGAAAGTATGCCATGAGCAGCGATCACTTCACATATGTAGACGAAATGTGCTGCAACCCCGATCATCACCATGATCCTCTCATCCCCACCGAGCCCGAAAGCAAGGACGGCTACTATGTAGTAGGCAACTTCACCGACTGGGCTTACAAGGATGAGTTTAAGATGACCGAGGGCGAGGACGGTATCTATACGCTCGCTACCGAGCTCACCACCCTCTCCCGCTTCAAGATCGTTCACGTCGAGGGCGAGAATGTGACTTGGATCCCCGACGGCATCGGCAGCGACTACGACGAGATCACCGAGAACGGCACCTACACCGTTTGCTTCGACCCCGCTTTCTCTCACACCGACTGGTATTGCGACTGCATCACCATCGAGCTTATCTCTGCCGCCGACTTCAAACTCGGCGATGTCGACGGTGACGGCGACGTTACGGTCGTAGACGCTACCTTTATCCAGCGCTACGCCACCTTTGTTGACGTACCCGGCGTAAGCGATCCGAAAATGAGGATCGTAGCCGACGTAGACGGCGACGGCGATGTGACTCCCGTTGACGCTACCTTAGTAATGCGCTACGCTACCCTGGTTCCCGTACCTTATAAGATAGGCGAGATCATCTGATCCCGACAGATATAACAAAATACCTGTAACCCCTCAGCCCCTCTCACCCGGAGGGGCTGAGATATTATGCAGGAAAACCTATGCCGCCCCCTCTGACGAGGGTGATCTCCCCATTGGGGAGGTGTCTGCAAAGCAGACAGAGGGGAGCCTTGGAAACGCCCTGCGTTACGATAATTAACCTTTTTCGACAAGCTGTCTCAGCCCTCTCACCCGGAGGGGCTGAATTTCAGCTTATAATTGTTTTAAAAAATTTTTGAAAGTTTCAAAACCTTTTTACGCTTTCGTGCATCTGTATAAGTGAAAGCAGGCAAAAATACCGCTGCCTGACAGATAATATCAAATGTTCAGGAGGATAAAATGAAAAACACAAAGATCACAAAAATCATTTCCGTACTTATGTCGACGCTGCTGATCGCGGCCATGCTCACCGCTGTGGGCGTATCGGCGTCGGCTGCCACACCCGATGAGGCTGATCCCTCATATTACAATATCGCCGTAACAGAGTATATCGACGACGCAAAAAGCGCGGTTCCCTCGCTGGTATCTGTAAGCACAGATAAGGTCTCGGCGGACTCAGGCGAAACGATCACCGTTATTGTAGACGAACAAGCGACCGCAGAATCCTCTCTCGTTTTTGACTATCTGTTATTTGACGGCGAGTTTGAAATCGTCGATGGCTATATAGATGAAGTCGGCAATTCAAATGATACCACAGTTGTACTTAAGCCTATGTCGGATATCTATATCGAGGCGTACTTTTACGATCCGTATGCAGATGAGTTTGAAGACTACAACCCCGACTATTACAGCGAGCTGCCCAATATAAGCGGACCTGATATCTACTGTGATCATGACGGCTCCGGTAAGGTCGATTATAAAGATAAGCTGATGGATATAGACGGCGACGGCTACTTTGATATCGCGGATACGGACGAGGGCTTTATCTGGATAAAGAACGTCACATATACCGCTGTTCCCGACGGCGCCGACTTTGTCAGATGGGAGCTCGACGGCGACTATGAGCTGATCTCAGGCAGTCTGACCGATCCCGTGATCGTTGTCCGTCCCAAGTCGATACGTCTATCCGGTACAGCTATCTTCGCGGATTCGCCTGCGCTCGCTCACAAGCCCGCAGAAAAGCCTGAGGCTACCCCCGATCAAAAGCCCTCTCCCGCACCCTCCGATAACGGAAATTCAGGCTCAGGCAGCGCCACATCCCCCAAAACCCGTGATATGCTCCCACTGTTCGCGGTCATCACGCTTTCGGCGTTATTTGCCGGATGCTTCGCGGTGGCTAAGATCAAGGAGAAGTAATAATATCAAAAAAACGATCAGGGGCTGTCGCACATTTAGTGCGACAGCCCCTGATCGTTGTCATCCTGAGCGGAGCGGCAGTGGCGCTTCGCCAATCGCAGATGAATCTGCTCTTGGAGCGCTGTTGCATGGGAGTTGTATACCAAATCGAAGATTTGGACAACTCCTCAAAGGATCTTAAAGCGCCGACTTTGTAGGAAATATTTAACCCTATCAGTTTTTACAGTCCGAAAAACAGTAGTCAAAAGATCCCTCGACAAGCTCGGGATGACAGCGCTTTAGGCTTTTCAACAGCAAAAAGCCGCCCTTTCGGACGGCTCTTCGCTGTTGATTTGAATATATTGATTATAATGAAGTTATTTATATAATATAAAATCCTATTATGTTTTGTTATCAGGCGAGTGCTCTGTCTGCCGCTACAGGCGAGTAGATCAGGCTCTCTCCCTCTTTTGTTACCATAGTAATCCTGAGTCTCGGCAAGAGCTCATGCAGAGTCAGCACAAAGCCGTTGGGACGGCGGTCGGGCAGACCCGTGATCAGATATCTCGCGTTGACCTTTCGGGCGAAGTCGGCTGCGTATTTCGGCGCTCTGTCGTTAAACGCTATTGTCATATCCGCGCCCAGATTTTTAGCGGTACGATAGAGATACTCTATCTCATCCGAGATATACGCCGGGTTGCTGTCGGGGGTATGTACGCACAGTACTCTCAGGTCGTACCCGTGCTTTACTGCCAGCTCAGATCCGGATTCTATCAGTCTGTCGCAGTCATACTGACCCGTGACACATACAAGCACAGACGGCTTCTTTGCGGCGCTCATCTTTTCACCTCCCTTGATTTGATGTCTATATCATATCACGCATATGTGACGAAAAGTGTAAAACCGTGTGAATTATATGTGAATGTTTTGTAAATTACATCCACTTCGTATTTATCTTGCAAGTTCGATCTGACCGGCAGAGCTTCCAACCCGACCCATCATAGCGGAGCCTTTGCGCAACGCAATCACGTTTATTGTAGGGGCGGGTCGTGGCACGCGTGCCTGACCCGCCCGCTGTCCCACCGGGACATTTGCGAGACACGCGTGTCCCGCGACAAAAGCAAACCTATGTTGCTCCGTAGGCGCTTATTTTCACCTTAAAAAATTTTTTAAAATTTCAAAACCTTTTTGCCCTCCCGTACATCTATATAATTGAGAGCAGTTAAGTCCGCCTTTGATAATATCATCACCCGAACATTTATGCCACAGTATGAAACTCCGAATAGTCCCCGAAGCATAACATGATCGATCTGTGTGATAAGCAAAAGCAGGCTGACAACCGCGTCTGATAGTCTGGCTGGATTGTTTTATCTCAAGAATTACCGAAGGAGATTATTTTAATGAAAGCAAAAAGAATCATATCCTTACTGCTGTCAATTCTGCTGACAGTGTCCGTGCTAACTGTGACAGGCGTCACGGTAGGAGCCGAAAGCATATCAAATGATATGTCTGCCAAAACCGACTCGGTCATTCAGACGGCGGCAGAGGTCGGCATTAGCTCCGATAAAAGTCTGATCGAAGCCGAAACAACAGCTACGACAGAACCCACAGAACCGGCTCAGGTCATCGATTATCCGGTCATAACCAAGATAGTCAATACCGGCAAGGGCGCCGAGATAAGCTGGGACAGTTACGGCGACAGTACCCGCTACAGGATATATTACCGCAAAGCCGCCGTATACTCCGGCACATGGGATGATAAGTACGGTTCTACGTCCTGGACAAGACTCGCCGAGGTCAAGGGCAACACTTATACTCATGCCGGCGTTAAGGACGGCGAGATAGGTATTTATACCGTGCGAGGCTTGGATGAAAACAAAGAATTTACTACCGAGTATTATACTCAGGGATGGGAGAACTACTATTATTCTTCTCCCGTGATCTCTTCGATCAACTTCGACGAGGGCGGCGTGCACCTTAAGTGGAATCGCTCATGGCAGATCCACGGCTTCAATAACGGCGAACGCTACAGAGTGTTCCGCAGGATCTCTTCATCCGGCTGGTCGCGTGTAGCAGATACCGACGCCGGCTCTTATACCGATGATACGGCTGTACCGGGTGTAACATATACCTATACCGTCCGTATGATAAACCGGGACGGATCTTTATACATCAGCGATCACACCAAGGGCAAGAGCGTACAGTTTGACGCTTACCCGCTCGTGACCTCTGTTATCAACACCTCATCCGGCGCTAAACTGAACTGGCTGTCCTATCCCTCGGCGTCCGTTTACAGAGTATACTATCGCACATCTAACGGCTGGAACCGCATCGCCTCTGTCAGCGGCTTATCCTATACCGACACATCGGTCAAAAACGGCGAGACCAGAGTTTATACGGTACGCGCCTTAGATTCCGATGACGATTTTATCAGCGATTTCAAGCGAGAAGGCTGGTCAAACAGATACTATTCGGCGCCCGTTATCAAGTCTCTGAGCGCTGATGTAAAGGGAGTCAAAATAAAGTGGGACCGCGCGGCGGGAGCCGAGGATTACCGCGTATATCGCAAGGCTGCCGACGGCTGGTCCCGTTTGACCCAGACCTCCGCTTCAGAGTATATCGATACCTCCGCCGTATCGGGCAAAACTTACACCTACACTCTGCGCATGATCTCCTCCGACAGCGAGACCTTCATGAGCGACTATAACAGCGGCAAAAAGATCACCTTTGTCGCAGCTCCCAAAATAACCCACATGACTAATACCGAGACCGGCGTAAAGCTGACATGGGATAAGGTCGCCGGAGCCGACTTCTACCGCATTTATTATCGCAGCAACAGCGGCTGGACCCGTCTCGCCTCAAAGTATAAGACCGAATATGTCGATACATCTGTCAAAAACGGCGAAACGCGCGTATATACCGTAAGATGTCTTGACGAAAACGAAGATTTTGTCAGCGATTTTTATCGTGAGGGATATTCCAATACCTTCTTCACTCCCCCGGTCATATCTTCTCTCACGGCTGATGCTAAGGGCATCACCGTGTCATGGAACAGGATGACGGGAGCCGAGGACTATCGCGTGTACCGCAAGACTACCGGCTCATGGACCAGATTAGGTCAGACCGATGAGAGCAGCTTTACCGATACCACAGCCGACAAAGGCGTCAAATACACTTATACTATACGCATGATCACTCACGACGGCGAGCGCTTCATGAGCGATTATGACTCCGGCAAGAGCATCCTTGTATGCGATACCCCCGAGTTCAGCTCGCTCTCCAACGGTGAGAAAGGCGTTCTCTTGAGATGGAACGCAGTCAAGGGCGCCTATAAATACCGTGTTTATTCTAAGGCGGATTCGGGCTGGAGCAGACTCGGCGAGCTGACGGACACCTCTTTCACGGATACATCGGCCAAAGACGGCGAGACCCGTATCTACACTATCCGCTGTTTGGACATTGACGATGAGTTTGTATCCGATTTCAACCGTGACGGTTGGAGCTTTACTTATTCGGCGCCTCCCGTATTGACCTCAGTCTCGTATGCAGGCGGCTCATATAAGCTCAAGTGGAACAGCAAGCCCGAGGCGGCAGCCTACCGTGTATACCGCAAGGCATTGGGCGACACGGATTGGCAGACTCTCGCGTCATCACTGTCAGACACCACATACACGGACAAGACCGCAGCCGATAACGTCATCTGCTCCTATACCCTGCGTTCGCTCGATGCCGACGGCAATCTGATAAGCTCATATATCTCCGACTCTGTTTACTACAAAAACGGCTCTGTCGTGACCGGCACTCAATCCGTAGGCGGTACTTCTTACAAATTCATCAACGGCAAGCTCGCTAAGGGATATATCAGAGAGAAATCAAAGCTCTATTACTACAAAGGCGGCAGACATGTGACCGGCACGATAGTCGGCTCCGCGTCCGAGGGCTACTACTATGCCGATAACAGCGGCATCTGCTATGAGAGTGAGGATATGCGTCTCACTGCCGAGTTCATGATGCGATACTGCAGCGGCAGCACCTTGCAGGAGAAGATGAAAAGCGGTTATCTTTATATAGCGCACAAGTATGCATACGCCCGCCGTATGGATCCCCCGAGCTCTGGCTCCGATATGCCTCCCTACGCCGTAGATATGTTCACCAATCACTCCGGCGACTGCTACCGTTATGCAGTATGCTTCGCGTATATGGCTAAGATCGCAGGCTATCGCGTACGAGTCGGAATAGGCGAGACAGGCGGCTCACACGCAGCTCACGGCTGGACCGAAGTCTATGTCAACGGCAAGTGGCTGTACTGTGACGCACAGGCGGAGATTCCCAGATGGGAGGTACCCGACTACAGCCGCTATATGATGGAGAACCACGCATGGGCAGTCATAACCGACTGGCATACTGAGCTCACGTTGAGCAACGGCAAGGTCAACTGGGGCGCTAAAACAACCTGATCGGTCAGCCTCCGTACTCTTTAACAGATAATAACGATCCAAATCCTCCGGCGCGCCGTTCAGCTTAGCGGCGCGCCGGATTTTATGTTTCAAATAAACATCATTTTCCCCTTTACAATAACGACAAAAAGTGCTAATATATACAGTGGAAAAGTGAGTATTGTTCGTAGATATTCACCAAAGCCAAAATATGCGTTGGTGTAAGAAAGAGCTCATCTTACAGCATCGCAAAAACAGGAGGAAAACACATGGCAAGAAAAATGAAATCCATGGACGGCAACAACGCCGCCGCTTGGGTGAGCTACGCGTTCACCGAGGTTGCGGGCATCTACCCCATCACACCGTCCAGCCCCATGGCTGACTATGTAGATCAGTGGTCGGCTCAGGGCATGAAAAACATCTTCGGCACTACCGTAAAGGTAGAAGAGATGCAGTCTGAGGCAGGCGCGGCAGGTACTGTCCACGGTTCGCTCAACGCGGGCGCTCTGACCACCACCTACACCGCTTCTCAGGGTCTGCTCCTTATGATCCCGAATATGTACAAGATCGCGGGCGAGCTGCTCCCGTCCGTATTCCACGTATCCGCCCGCTGCGTAGCGTCTCACGCCCTCAACATCTTCGGCGACCACAGTGACGTTTACGCGTGCCGTCAGACAGGCTTCGCTATGCTGGCTGAGACCAACCCCCAGGAGGTCATGGATCTCGGCGCCGTAGCTCATCTGGCTGCAATCAAGGGCAGAGTACCGTTCATCAACTTCTTTGACGGCTTCCGTACATCCCACGAGATCCAGAAGATCGAGATCTGGGACTATGACGACCTCAAAGAGATGACAGACATGGACGCTGTACAGGCGTTCCGCAAGCGCGCTCTCAACCCCGAGCATCCCACCATGCGCGGCTCTCACGAGAACGGCGATATCTTCTTCCAGCACCGTGAGGCATGCAACAAGTACTACGACGCTCTCCCCGAGATCGTTGAAGAGTACATGGGCAAGGTCAACGCCAAGCTCGGCACAGACTATAAGCTGTTCAACTACTACGGCGCTCCCGACGCTGAGCGCGTCATCATCGCTATGGGCTCTATCTGCGACGTCGCGGAAGAGGTCATCGACTACATGAACGCTCAGGGCGAGAAGGTCGGTCTGGTCAAGGTAAGACTCTACCGTCCCTTCCGCGCAGACAAGCTCGTCGCGGCTATCCCCGCTACAGCTAAGAAGATCGCTGTCCTCGACCGTACCAAGGAGCCCGGCGCTCTCGGCGAGCCTCTGTATCTCGACGTTGTCGCTGCTCTGGCTGCTAACGGCTGCGCCGCTAAGGTAGTAGGCGGCAGATACGGTCTCGGCTCCAAGGATACTCCTCCCTCAAGCGTATTCGCTGTTTATGAGGAGCTCAAGAAGGACGCTCCGCGCCACAACTTCACCATCGGTATCGTAGACGACGTCACAGGTCTCTCTCTTGAAGAGAAGCCCGCTCCCAACACCGCCGCAGAGGGCACCATCGAGTGCAAGTTCTGGGGTCTGGGCGGCGACGGCACCGTAGGCGCTAACAAAGACTCTATCAAGATCATCGGCGACCACACCGATAAGTATGTACAGGCATACTTCCAGTATGACTCTAAGAAGACCGGCGGTATCACCATCAGCCATCTGCGCTTCGGTGACAAGCCGATCAAGTCCCCCTATTATATCAACAAGGCTGACTTTGTAGCCTGCCACAACCCCTCTTATGTTGAAAAAGGCTTCCGCATGGTCCAGGATGTCAAGCCCGGCGGCGTATTCCTCATCAACTGCCAGTGGGACGAGGCCGAGCTCGCTGAAAAGCTCAACGCCGAAACCAAGCGCTACATCGCTCAGAACAATATTCAGCTCTACACCGTAAACGCTATCGACCTCGCAGCTCAGATCGGTCTGGGCAAGCGTACCAACACCGTTCTCCAGAGCGCGTTCTTCTCACTCGCCAAGGTTCTCCCCGCTGAGGACGCTATCGGCTACATGAAGGAGAAGGCTCAGAAGTTCATGAAGAAGGGCAAAGAGATCGTCGAGATGAACGAGAAGGCTATCGACGCCGGCGCTACAGCTTACGTTAAGATCAACGTACCCGCTGAGTGGGCTGACGCTGTTGACGCAGACGTTGCTGCTGCCGGCGCTGACTCCAAGCTCGAGAAGATGGTCAAGGGCATCATGGAGCCCGTAGGCCGTATGGACGGCGACAGCCTGCCCGTATCCGCCTTCGTTGACCATGCAGACGGTACCTTCGAGCAGGGCGCTTCGGCATTTGAGAAGCGCGGCGTTGCCGTTATGGTTCCCGAGTGGAACAACGAGACCTGCGCTCAGTGTAACCGCTGCGCGTTCGTCTGCCCGCACGCTACCATCCGTCCCTATGCTATGGACGAGGCTGAGGTCGCCGACGCTCCCGAGGCTATCAAGTACGGTCCCAGAGCCGTTAACAAGGTTTATAAGTATACCCTCGCTGTTTCTCCCTTCGACTGCATGGGCTGCGGCGTCTGCGTAGGCGTTTGCCCGACCAACTCTCTGAAGATGGTTGCCCGTGAGTCTCAGGACGATCAGCAGGCAGTATTCGATTATTGTGTTGCCAAGGTCACCGAGAAGCCCGATACCACCGCTAAGATCAACGTGATCTCCTCTCAGTACAAGCAGCCGCTGCTTGAGTTCTCCGGCTCCTGCGCAGGCTGTGCCGAGACCTCTTACGCTCGTCTGGTAACTCAGCTCTTCGGCGACAGAATGTACATCTCTAACGCTACAGGCTGCTCATCCATCTGGGGCGGTCCCGCAGCTACATCCCCCTATACCGTCAACAAGGACGGTCACGGTCCCGCATGGGCCAACTCCCTCTTCGAGGACAACGCTGAGCACGGTCTCGGTATGTTCCTCGGTCAGCGCGCTATCCGCGATCGCCTCATCGCAGACGTCAAAGAGATGGTCGCCGATGAGAGAGCTACAGCTGAGCTCAAGGCTGCCGCTGACGAGTTCTTCGCTACTCTGAACGACGGCGCTAAGAACACCGCCGCTTCAAAGGCTCTCCTCGCTGAGGTCGAGAAGGTCGGCGACAAGTGCCCCTATGCTAAGGACATCATCGACAATAAAGAATATCTCTCCAAGAAGTCCGTATGGATCTTCGGCGGCGACGGCTGGGCATATGATATCGGCTTCGGCGGCGTAGACCATGTACTGGCTACAGGCGAGGATGTAAACATCATGGTATTCGATACCGAGGTTTACTCCAACACAGGCGGCCAGGCTTCAAAGGCTTCCAACATCGGTCAGGTAGCTCAGTTCGCCGCTGCCGGTAAGGCTATCCAGAAGAAGTCTCTCGCCGACATCGCTATCTCCTACGGCTACATCTATGTAGCTCAGATCGCCATGGGCGCTGACATGAACCAGACCCTCAAGGCTATCCAGGAGGCAGAGGCTTATCCGGGTCCGTCACTGATCATCGGTTACGCTCCCTGCGAGATGCACTCCATCAAGGGCGGCATGCAGAACTGCCAGAAGGAGATGCAGCGCGCCGTAGCCTGCGGCTACTGGAACAACTTCCGCTATGATCCTCGTCTCAAGGCTGAGGGCAAGAACCCGTTCATCCTCGACAGCAAGGCTCCCACAGAGAGCTATCGCGACTTCATCATGAACGAGGCTCGTTACTCCGCTCTGACCCGCTCCTTCCCCGAGAGAGCCGAGCAGCTCTTCGAGAAGGCCGAGAAGACAGCCGAGGCTCGCTATGAGACTCTGACCGAGAGAGCTAAATAACAGTAATTGTTATTGCGAGCCCTTTAGGGCGTGGCAATCCCACAAAGAGGACCGAAACAGCGGTATAACATCAATAATATTACCGTAAGGTAAACCTTCACCCCTGAGATCACTCTCAGGGGTGATTTTTATGCAAACTTATTGTAGGGCGGGTCTTGACTCTCCCGCAACTTGTCGAAAAAATCCGTTTGTCATTCTAAGCTGACACGCGTGTCTGACCCGCTCCTAAGCCTCCGCAATCCTCAGGGAGGTGCCCCGAAGAGGCGGAGGGTTGCGTCCCGCAGGGACATTCGCGAGACACTCGTGTTTCTCAAAGCGGATGAGGGGTCAACCCCTACACTTTATCTCTGTCTCAGTGAGGCTGTCATGCTGACTGCCGACAAAAGAGCCGCACCCTCTCTGATGCGGCTCTTGTCATGTAAACTTATATCTTCTCTATCAGCACCTCGGTGATGCGTCTGCCGTCGGTGCGGGATGCCGTAAAGCGCAGCCCCTCAGCCTCTACCGAGGGCTGTTCGCCCTCTGTGGGTATTCGTCCCAGCTTACCGAGTATGAAGCCGGCTATGGTGTCGCTGTCCTCATCGCTCAGCTCCTTGCCGGTCAGCTCCTCCACATCCTCTATCGAGGTACTGCCGTCCACGGTGAACTTGCCGTCGGACAGGCGGCGTATCTCGTCCTCTTCATTGTCGTATTCGTCCTGGATATTGCCGAGGATATCCTCGATCAGGTCCTCGAGCGTGATCACGCCCTCGGTGCCGCCGTACTCATCCACGACCACAGCTATCTGAGTCTTGTTCTTCTTCATCAGCGCGAAGAGCGAGCGGCAGTCCTTAGTGCGGGGGATGAAGACAGCCGGGCGCAGGATAGAGCTGAGCTTGAAGTTCGCGGGAGCGGGCTCGCCGACAAATCTCAGTAAGTCCTTGACGTAGAGTATACCGATGATGTTGTCCACATCGTCGCGGTACACGGGTATACGCGAGTGCCCCGAGTCTATCGCGGTCTTCTTGACCTCGTCTAGGTCTGCGGTATCCTCCAGAGCCGTCATATCCCTGCGGTGGGTCATTATCTCATACGCCACGGTGTCGTCGAAGTCAAAGACGTTCTCGATGATATCCTTGGTCTCGTCCTCTATGAGGCCCTTCTCCTGTCCTTCTTCGACAAGTGAGAGTATCTCCTCTTCGGTCTCAGCCTGCTTGGTCTCGGCGTCCTTAGAGCCGAACAACCTCTCCATAAAGCTCTTTTCTTTTTTACTACCTGACAGATCGTCGGGCATAGTTGTCACTCCTTTAAGCCTTTCCCCTTGAGGGGAAGGTGGGCAATTCGCTTTCGGCGAATTGGTCGGATGAGGTGTAAACCTTTCCGGTATATCAATTAACGGGATGAAGAGGCGACGTTTCCACCTCATCCGTCACCGCCAATGAGTTGTCGGCGACACCTTCCCCTCAAGGGGAAGGCATATGTTAGTCCGTGTCTAATTTCAATACAGCCATGAACGCCTCCTGCGGAACCTCTACGCTTCCGAGCTGGCGCATACGCTTCTTGCCTTCCTTCTGCTTCTCGAGCAGCTTCTTCTTTCGTGTTATATCGCCGCCGTAGCACTTGGCGAGCACATCCTTGCGCATAGCCTTGACGGTCTCGCGCGCGATGATCTTGCCGCCGATGCAAGCCTGTATCGGTACCTCAAAGAGCTGACGCGGTATGTTCTCCTTGAGCTTCTCAGCCATCTTGCGCGCTCTGGGATACGCCTTGTCCGCGTGGATGATGAAGCTCAGCGCGTCCACTACCTCGCCGTTGAGCATGATATCGAGCTTGACAAGCTTAGACTCGCGGTACTCCTTGAACTCATAGTCGAACGAGGCATAGCCTCTGGTACGGCTCTTGAGCGTATCAAAAAAGTCGTATATTATCTCCGACAGCGGCAGCTCATAGTGGATGTCCACACGGTCGGAGTCGATATAATCCATACCGATGAAGGTACCGCGCCTGTCCTGACACAGCTCCATGATGTTGCCGACATAGTCCGAGGGCGAGTAGATATGAGCGTCCGTCACAGGCTCCTCAGCCATGGCTATGACAGCGGGGTCGGGGTAGTTTGTCGGGTTACTTATCATCTCGACAGTACCGTCGGTCATGGTTATGCGGTAGTTTACCGAGGGCGCGGTGGTGATGAGGTCGAGGTTATACTCTCTCTCGAGCCTCTCCTGGATGATCTCCATGTGCAAAAGTCCGAGGAAGCCGCAGCGGTAACCGAAGCCCAGCGCCACGGATGTCTCGGGCTCGTAGCTGAGCGAAGCGTCGTTTAGCTTTAGCTTGTCCAGAGCGTCGCGCAGGTCGCCGTAACGCGCGCCGTCCACGGGATATATACCGCAGAAGACCATGCTCTGCACAGCTCTGTAGCCGGGCAGCGGCATCTCGGCGGGGTTCTTGGTCAGAGTCACGGTATCGCCCACCTGAGCGTCCTGCAGGCTCTTGATAGAGGCTGTTATATAGCCGACCTCGCCGGCGTACAGACCCTCTCTGGGCTCGAGCGAGGTAGCGCGCATATAGCCGCACTCCACAACGTTGAAGGTCGAGCCTGTAGCCATGAGCCTGAACTCGTCGCCGACGTGTATCTGACCCTCCTTTAGCCTTACATATATGATGACTCCCTTATATGAGTCGTAGACAGAGTCAAAGATCATCGCCCTTAGCGGCGCGTCTATATCACCCGAGGGAGCGGGAATATCCGATACTATCTTCTCCAGCACGGCGTGGATGTTCAAGCCCGCCTTAGCCGATACGCACGGAGCGTCCTCGGCGGGTATGCCGATAACGTCCTCGATCTCGGTTATCACTCGCTCGGGATCAGCCGAGGGCAGGTCTATTTTATTGATGACAGGCACTATCTCCAAGCCCGCGTCCACCGCGAGATAGGTGTTGGCGAGAGTCTGAGCCTCGATACCCTGCGAGGCGTCCACTACCAGTATCGCGCCCTCACACGCCGCCAGCGAGCGCGAGACCTCATAGTTGAAATCCACATGACCGGGCGTATCTATAAGATTGAAGCGGTAGGTCTCGCCGTCGTCGGCGTTATACTCAAGCGTCACGGCGTGGCTCTTTATGGTTATGCCGCGCTCGCGCTCGAGCTCCATATCGTCGAGCAGCTGATCCTCCATATCGCGCACCGCCACAGACTGAGTCTGCTCGAGTATGCGGTCGGCGAGGGTCGACTTGCCGTGATCTATATGCGCTACTATCGAAAAGTTGCGTATCTTATCCTGCTGAAAAGACATCATATCACCTTTATAAGCGTAATTTACGCGGACAGATGACGGCTTCTGTCACCGTCTGCCCTGCCTGCTCTACTTATCCGCATTATATTCTATCATAAATAATAATGCTTGGCAAGAAGCTCGCTGAACTTTCTGCGAGTCATATAAACTACCCGCGTTTCATGTGCGATCCGTGACTGACGCTGACCGTGATTCTGTCCGTGATTTTTCCGAAATCGAGCCGTTTTGCGAAAAAATATATTTTAGGTCTTGCATTTTATCGCGACCTGTGGTATTATATTTAAGCGTTATGAAACGCCGGTATGACAGACTCGGTCAATGAACCGTGTACTCAGACTGACAAACTGCGTTTTTATACGCTGGTGTAGCTCAGCAGGCAGAGCGCGTCCTTGGTAAGGACGAGGTCACCGGTTCGAATCCGGTCATCAGCTCCAAAAAAGAACCGATAATTGATACAATCGTGTCAGTTACCGGTTCTTTTTTTATGTTTGAATATTGGCTTTAACCGTATCTTTTGATGACGGCAGAGGGTGCATAGGTTTTCGGAGAGAGATTATCCTGACTGCCGCTGGAGGCATTTTGCCTCTTCTCAGCCGAAATCCGCAGAGGCTATCGTTTCAATCGTTTCAAATCGTTTCAGACCGAATGGACTACTTGCCGAACACTGGCAGAGATTTTATGCCCAATAGAAAAGCCCCGGCGGAATGCGTCACATTCTCCGAGGCTAATTGCTCTGACTGAGTGTTAGACAGCTTTTCATATATTTCCTTTTGCTCATCAGACAGTACCGACATCTACTCTTCTTCATAGCGGATCTTCCGATTGAACGCTTTGTCATACGGACTGCCGGGGACAAGATCCATGTCATAAGACTGGATATTTCCATACCATAGATTTTCCAGTGTTGTCATAACTGCGCTTCCTTTCAGGTACAACACATTACCATCATCGGCGGAGAAAGTCAAGTTTCTTTCAGGCTTGCGTGAACAGGCTTTCAATGCTATGATAGTTGTAAGAGAATAACCGATTAATCTATGAGGTAGTCATGAATCAACCGAAACGAAAAGTCCTCTCCGATTTTCCGGAGCTCATGTTGGATTGGAAGCAAGAACTGAATCCGGAAATGAATCCTAATATTATCAACTATTCCAGTCACAAGCGGGTTAACTGGTACTGTCATAAATGCGGCAGAATATGGCCGTTATCTGTTAAAGCCAGAACGATAGATCGTGTCGGATGTACTTGCGATGCGATGCAGCGAAAATCGGCATCATTAAGAAAGACTTTGGTAAAGAAAAAGGGGTCTCTGAGAGATCATTATCCGGAAATCTCCAAATTATGGAACTATGAAAAGAATGGTGAATTCACACGGGATAATCTGACCCCCGGCTCTGAATATAATGCGTGGTGGATAGATGGAGAAGGTCATGAATGGCAAAACAAGGTATGAGAGATCCGTTACGCGCCATCCGGTGCATTTTCGGTGCTTTTGGGTACTCTTGACCCACTGTTTCCGTGTGGTTTTCGTCTGTTTTGCGGTCGCCGTTGCGGTCAAAAAAGTCCTCTCCCGAAAAAGGAGCTTTTCAGCTCCCTATCGAGAGAGGATTCGTTTTGCGTATTGCAGCTCAGGGTGACTGTAATGATCCGAAAAATGCCGAAATATTGCCGGTTACAGCGTGTTCGGATTTATTCTCGGTTGTTTACCGATTCCGGTCATCCGCACTCAAAATTCAAGCATCGTATAATTCAGATTCAGGATATAACGGTACTGTACGGATTTTGCCAATTTTTTGATCAGCGCGTAGTTATTGGTGATGAGCGTCTGCGATTTAGGATCGTCATCCAGCGTAATGCAACGACCGTTGTCAATGATGATGAAGTGGGCCGCGTCATGTGAGAACCGAACGATGACCTGTGTGTCTATCTCGACGCCATCCTGAGCCGCCTCGATATAAGCTACCATTTCTTCCATGCACAATGCGACACGGTAGGCGATGCCGGCGGGATAGCCGTTTTCCTCCGCAAAGCGGCGGATCATTTGCGACGCCTCTACCGCTTTGTCGGGCGTCACCGTCAAATAAAATGTCTTTTCATCCTTATCCTGTTCGGCGCTGTCTTTCTCCAGCCAGTAGGCATATCTCTTCATGTTGACGGCAAAGATGATCAGTTCGGCGATCAGATCGGCGATCCACAGAAACGGACCGGGCAAAAACCGTGTGAGGATAAACGCAAGCAGCGGTATGGCAGCGTGGCCCACAACGGTCAGTGTGCTGGAAAAACCGGTATCCTTCCTGTTGGAATAATACAAACGGAAAATGGTGTTGAAACCCGCGAACAGGAAGCTCGCCGCGTATAAGCGAAGCGAGAGCTCACCGCCGCTCGGTATATCATTTACGCCGTGAAAATGATAGAACATCCCCGGGAAGAGTTCAATAACGGCTACGATAATACACACAAAGGCCGTGGCGAAACCAACCCCCTGACGCAGGAGCAGCCGTGTTCCGTCGTGATCCTTTGAGCCGATCATCAAGCCTATCAGCGGTCTGAGTGAGCCTTGTACGCTCATGATCAGGACATTGGCGACGCTGAACGCAAACGCGCAGGTACCCTTGATGATACCGCCGTCCTCTCCGAGTGTGGCGAGAATGACCAGCATGATGAAATAGTTCTGCACCGCGCGGATCAGGGCATAAGAACCGTCCGGCAAACCGTAGGTGAGGATCTCCTTACACTCTTTCCAGCCCGATTTCACGCCGTGACTGTTAAAAACATTCGTTTTCTTGACAAGGAACAGAACCGTCGTCGTACAGCGCAGGATATTCGCTCCGGCGGTACCGAAGCCTGCGCCCGCAACGCCCATATGAAAAACGCTGACAAATACGACATCCAAAACAAGATTGGCGACGCCCTCCATGATCGCGAGCCACATCAGCGCCTTCATCTTGCCGACGATCTGGAGCTGATGCACGCCCGCGGTGGATATCAAGCCGAACGGAGAGGAGATCATGACTCCTATCGCGTACTGACGGGTCATCGCTTCCATCTCCGGCGAAAGATGATAGGAGCTGATGATCAGGTAGACCGCGGGTATCTGCGCTACAGCGATAAATATCGCGGCGATCACCATCATCTTTTTCATGGCGCTTTTGGTGCGCAGCAGTTTTTGAGGATCGTTCGCGCCGATCCCCGTCGACAAACATACTCCGATGCCGCTCGCGATCAGCGCGGAAATGACGCCGATCAACAGCGTTGCCGGAGAAAAGATATTGACAGCTGACAGCGCCTTGCTGCCAACCAGATTACCAACGACAAGACCGTCGACGGATATCAGCAGAAGCGTAGAGAGATTCGTGATCAACATAGCGGGTATGTACTCTAAAAGCTTTTTACGCGTCAATTCTCCCGTACGCTTGAACCTCTGTTTGATTTGAGCGCGCTCATCACGCGTAAGACGATACTTTTTGAACGCCGTATTCATCGACGGTTTCCTCCCTGTCCTCAGTCGCTTCAGTTACTGTCGACTGTTATTCGGTGGTACATTGATTATATGATACCACTGGGGTATTTTTCTTTTGTATATTGTTCATGCGAAAAGGCTCACAGGATTATCTGCCAATATCAGCTCGATGTCGCTCTGCCCGAGTCCCCGTTCCTTCAGCATGGGGAGAAACGTCTCAAAAAAATACACGTATCCATATCCGCCCGCTGTTTTGAGATCCTCCGTTCTGCAAATATCCATTGACAGCGTCAGCTGAGAAAGGAAGCCCCAATCCTTGATCTTTCGTACGATATCGGCACGGTACTCGTCTCTCGCTCTTCCGAGCTTTCCGATCATATCAAGGCCGATATAGACGCCTTTTTCGAGAAGACTTTTCAGGGCGTCATCGTTTGGAAAGAACTCGATATGACCGATTACGATCTTCTCGGGTCGTATACCGCGTCCGATCAGGTATTCCGCCTGGGGGATCTGCTGAATCCCCAGGCTGGGGTGTGTGGAAACTACCGCGCCTGTTTCCAGCGCCGCCGCGCTCATTGCCTGCCATGCTTTGCGCTCGCATTTTCCCGGCCCTTCATGGTGCCAGCCGATCTCTCCGATCACGCCTGCGAATAAGCCGGAGTTGCCGATCCCTTGCGAAAGATCATTTGTCGCCTGCTGAGAAAGCTCTGCAACCGCAGCATCCTCGACATAGCCTTTGATATACTGCTCCAGGTAGTAGCCTGTTGACAGGATGATATTTATCCCGGTCGCATCCATAAGCCGAGCGACATATTCGGGATCCCTGCCCATTGACTGATTTGTCATATCGACGATATTCCGCACACCGCAGTCATATGCCATTTTCAGATCCCTGACCAGAGGCTCGAAGGAAGTCGTCCCCAGGTCGCCGTCGCTGAGATCTATTGTCATGTGTTCATGCGTCAGGGTATACCCGTCAAGAAGCTTGACCCTGTTCATTCGCAATCCTCTGTCAGCCGTTTCAGAACCAGATACTTGTCTCTGTAGCTTCCGTCAGGATCTTTACAGTATTTCGGCAGAACGCCGAAAACCTTCCATCCGTTTTTTTCAACCGCTCGCCGGCAAGGCAGATTACCTGAATCGATAGACCCTTCGATCTGCTCATAGCCGAGGGACACAGCCAGTTCTTCTATGGCTTTCCACAGGGAGTGTACAAGACCGCGTCCCCAATAGCTCTTCATCAAGCCGGGAGCGGGGGTACATCTGTGCCTGTATTCCGGTTTGTCGCCGAACCCGTTCAGTTCAGTCAAACCGATGATATTCTCACCGTCGCGCAGCAAAAGCAGCGCGTACCTGGGAGCAGTCAAAAAAGTGTTTATATACCCGACTGTGTTTTCCCACAGCTTGGGACAGCCCTCCCTGCTCCACGGAAAGTAAGGGCTTTCTTCGGCAGCCTGCTCCGCAAACGCCATCAGTTCTGCGGCGTCCTCCGTATGCGCGCTCTGCAAGGTATAGTTTTTCCCGTTCTTATCTGTGATTTGCGACGGTTGGAATTCCATTGTGCTTTTCTCCTCTGCTCCATTCTATGTGCCTTACAGCATATTTTATATACGATTTCCGCCTTGCTCTGCGAAATTTTCCGCAAATATCTTGTTTAAGCGTTTTAATTGAAATTAGTATAAAATAATAAGCCTCCCACACCGAATGAACGGAATGAGAGGTTGCAACTCTGCGCTTATTTAGTTTGAACCGAGCAGCAAGTTCCAAGTGACAGGTCCCACGATACCATCCGAAGTAACCTTGTTCTTCTTCTGATACTGAACAACAGCATATTCGGTGTTGACGCCGAACGCTCCGTCCACCGTGAGAGCTTTACCATCCTTGCCTTTGTAGCCATAAGCATTCAAGAGGATCTGTACTGCCATGGCTTGCTTTGCGCTGATTGTGTACCCGCTTTCCGTATGATCTGCCCCGGACAAAGAAGCGGTCGCTTCCTTACCGGATGATGAAGAGGCAGGAGCGGCAGCTGCAGCCGCAGAGCCTGATACGGCAGAACCTCCGAGCTGCTTTGTGACCTCAGCGGCAATAGTGCCGTGAAGATTGTAGAGGTAGTCACCAGGACACGACTTGTTCGCAAACCACCGATGAACAGTCATTACAAGCTCATCCGGCTTAGGTGAGTAGCTCAGGGACTTATCCTTATCGCCGAACCACAACAGCTTCTTTTTACCGTTTCGCTTGCAAATATCCACAAGCAGTTTGATGAGCGCCTTGTACGCAGCATCGGTCACTTTGTACGGAGCATAAGTATCGGACGCTACCTCAATGGTGATGGCTCGGTTATCGTTGTCATATGAGGAGGTACACCGAGAGCGATATGCCTCCGGGACATACTGACCGATAGAACCATCCTTACCGATTCCGTAGTTCGAGGATGCCTCAAAGCCGGGATTTGCAAAGATCATTCCGGCAGAATACGCGATACATTGACCGACCGCGCAATGAACGGAAATACGGGTCAACGGATACACACGTTTACCGGAGTTGTTCGGAGAGTAGATAACGACAGACACCAAAGAACTGTCAGCTTTCATTTTCTTCGCCCCCCAGTCAACAATATTATGTGGTTCCAGTGGATGATTCAAGTGTATCATTGAAGTGTACCCATTGTCAAGGACAACTCTGAATCTGTGCGCACAATCTCATGGCGCGGTGATATGATCGCCTTGCTTTTACCCAAAGGGAGGAGAGGGCAACGCCGGGAAGCGACCTGAGCGCCCTCCGGGGTTTGGCAAGGGAGAGCGGATATTGAGCATATCCCCTTCACCTTCCGTTTTTTGAAGAGGCTCTAACTGCTCAGGTGTCATATTGCTGACTGCAACATTCTGTATATTTAATGTTCATTTGATGTTTATTTGATGTTTAGAAACAGTGTGCAAACAGAGTTGAATTCCGCTTGCACGTCTGTTATTTTTTGAAATATGATTTGATACACGCTGAGATATATTCTGCTGTGCCTTCGCCGTGTTTATCGATGTTGGTTTTAAAACGCTCGTCGGCAATATACATCTTACCGAGACCTGCGAGGATCTCGTTTGTGCAGGTGTAAAAGTTGTCGGTGATACACTGCTGTAGTTTTTCAACCTGAACTTTCGCGGGTTCATCGTTTGGCGAAATACCGCTGCGGTTGAGTTCGGCAAATATCTCAAAGACCTCGTCGAGTAAAGCGGCCGACTTGCTGAGATCCGTGTTTCGCTGTTGGCTTTCTTTGTACGCGTCGGTGTTGCCCCAGCGCTGTTTTACTTCCTGAGCGTATTGATTTTTCAGGGCTTCGTAGTCGTTATTTGTTTTCATAAAACCTTCTCCTTTCTCCGCGCTGTCGATTGCCGCGATCAACTGCTCCAACCGTTCTTTTTTTGAGAGCAGCAACTTTCGTTGGCGTGACAGCGCCTGCTGTTTATCGTAGTCGGGTAAGGATAAAATCTGAGCAATCGTTTTCAGCGAGAAATCCAGCTCGCGGTAAAATATGATTTCCTGCATTCGCTCCAAAGATTTTTCGTCATAAAAACGGTATCCGTTTTGCGCGTCGACCTCGGACGGCTTCAGCAAACCGATCTCGTCGTAGTAGTGAAGCGTGCGCACACTCACGCCTGTCAGCTCCGCGAATTCTTTGATCTGCATTTTCATTTTCCTCACCTCGGATCCTATGATAATCTATGACGCAACGTCAGAGTCAAGAGTTTTCTGAATATATTTTATAACGATTCTTCGGTGTTGACCGACTCAAACTTTATTTCATAAATCTCTCATCACGTTCATCCGCGTCGTCGGACAATTTCATAATCTGTTCTGTAAATTCGTTTATCTGCTCGTCTGAAAATTTGAGGAATTTGAGCGTTTCTTCGTTAGTTCGCTTGAAAATCGGCGTTGTGATCTTATACGCTGAATCATCGCGCCTGACACCTAGGCTCAGCCTGCGTTTCATAAGAGCCTCCTCAGTTGAAAAAAGATTATTATTTCGTATATATATTCAATGTAACTATATCATATACATCATAAAAAGTCACTCAAAAAGTCAGATATTTTTCAAAAAATCGCTTCAGGACAGAATCACGCATATCAAAAACCATGAAACTCCTTTGAATAAGCGGCATGGTAAACGGACAGCATACCGCAGAAGGCTGAACGGCGGGCGGATGAAGCGCCATCAAGCGGACAGTGACAGCCGCGCCTGTCAATTTTCGGAGACCCCGGCAAGCCCCGCGTGATTGGGGAGAGGAGGAGCAGCATCGCGCGGACAAGGCGTACCTACAGGATACGCCTACTAAGTACAGCGAGGGACGACAACGAAGTATTGCGAAAATCATCCTCGATAATAATTGTCTGCTTTCTATCGAAAATCAGTATAAGTATCGACATATGTAAAGCAATATGTTATACTGTTTTCTGTTAAAACGGAAAGTGATGATCATGGGTCGGATCGACGCCTTTGCGGCGGTCATGATCGTCACAGTTGAAATATCAAAAAACAGTCGGAGGTAAAGATGAAGAGGATACTCGCCTACGGCGATTCAAATACATGGGGCTTTGATCCCGCGAGCTTTACGCGGTTTTCGGAAGATATCCGCTGGACGGGACTTCTGCAAAAGGCTCTCGAAAAAGACGCGCTGATACTTGAAGAGGGCTTGTGCGGCAGGACGACGGTATTTGATGACGATACCATCGCTGGCGCGAACGGGCTCAACGCGCTGCCTGCTGTACTGGAGGCTGACAGTCCGTTTGATCTCGCGATCATCATGCTGGGCACCAACGACTGCAAATGCGTTTTCGGCGCGTCGGCTCAAGAGATAACCGACGGCTTGGAGTTGTGTTTGGCAAAAATTTTGGAGGTTATCGATCCCGAGAATGTTCTGCTGATCTCTCCGCTTTATCTGAGCGACGCCGCTCTCGGCTACGGCTATGATGATCGCTCTTTGGCAGTCAGCAGAGAACTCAAACAGAAATACAGAGAGCTTGCCGATAGATACGGTACAGCCTTCCTTGCCGCGTCGGATGTTGCGTCGGCAAGCGGCGTCGACGGTCAGCACCTGACAGCGGAAGGACATCGCGCGTTATTTGAAGCAGTTTTAAATATCATCACTCCAAAAGTTCGATCACTTTGACTGTAAATTATATTATTTGATTCTTGAATATTTTTACAGTGATATTGTATAATGGATATGAATATGATCAAAGGAGGAAAATATGGATTACAGAACGATGGTGAACCCGACATATCTCACCGCGAAGAGCACCGTGTTCATGCTTGCTGTCGCGGGCAACGAGGACGCTAAAAAGATGATCGCCGGCTTGGGTCTGCAGGAAACTCTCGCAAAGCGGGATCCGTCCGATAATCTTGTCTCAGAGGCTGACGCAAAAGCGCTTATGGCGGGCGTTACGGTGGCGATAGAGGCTCGGTATGCCGCTTTGTCAAGGACACTGAAAAATGACGGATACAAAAACCTGCTGGATGTAGCCTGCGGCTATACGCCCAGAGCTATCTTCTGCAAGAACAACGGTATCTCCTACGCGGGCTTGGATGTTCCGGTCGTAGCCGAAGAGCTGCAGAGTTTCGCCGACAAAGAGGGGCTGGGCAAGGTCTATCACGGAGGTGACGCGACTAACGCCGCCTCGCTGAATGCCGCTGTCGAGGGATTTGAGGGCGAGGTGCTGATCTCGTGCGAGGGACTCTTACAGTATCTTTCGCCGTCGGAGTTCGAGCAGTTCCTCGACGGCGTTCGTCAGATACTCGAAAAGCACTCGGGCGCGTTTGTGACCTCTGATATGGGCGTAAAATACGAGCCGTTCGCGACAGCTAATATGAGCTCTCCCGAAGCATACGACGCGTCACGAAAAAGAACCATGAGTAATTCGGATATATATAACGACGGCGTAGGGCGGATGGATCGCGAAAAGGTAAAGGCGTTCATCGAGGCTCGCGGCTTCAAGGTTGAAGCGCAGCCCTTCTACCACGGCGACGAGAACCTTGCTATGCTGCAGGCTATACCAGAAAGCTGGCGGGATAAGTATCTCGAGCTTTTGAAAAACGCCTGTGTCTGGAAGATGACCCTTGATCCCGACTATACACAGAAGGCGTCTGTCAGCGGAGCCGAGAAGATCGAAAATCTAACGGTCGATTACAGAAAGAGCGGCGGCGCGCTTGAGATGACAGTCAGCGGACGTATCGACACCATCAGCGCTCCCGCTATACTGAAGGTATTTGACGAGTGCGGTGAGGGCGTTTCCTCTGTCAAGGTGAAAGCGAAAGATCTGGAATATATCTCCTCAGCCGGACTGCGCACGATGATGATAATGGTCAAGAAGCTCGGTGAGGGCAACGTCACGGTAGAGGGCGCGTCGGATGAGGTCAAGGAGATATTTACGGTGACGGGCTTTGACGGGATCATCCCCCTGCTCTGACAGCAGGCGACCCTTAATCAATCCAAACAAAAAACTGCCGACAAAGCTATCGTTCAGCTCTGTCGGCAGTTTGTTTATCATATATTTATCACTGATCTTCTGTTTATTACTGATCTTCGATGTCTAAAACAGAGTCAAATCCGGTTTGCTCGAGTATCTCTCTGACGACCTGATTGATGCCGGTCAGCTTGACCCCGTCCGGACACTCTTTTTTCATTATCAGCAGAACGCGCAAGCCTGCCGATGAGATATAATCCAGCTCGCCGCAGTCGATATCAACGCAGCTGAGCTTATGCTCCGCCGCTACCCGTTCAAACAGCGCCAGCATATTGGGAGCGGTCAGGGTATCGACTCTGCCTTTAAGACGCAGGTTCAAGGTGTCGTTTGTTACCGAAGCCTGCATATCAAAGTCCTCGGCTCTCAGATCGGCGGTGTCGACCTCAGCGCCGGTATCTGACACTGTGATCTTCCAGTAGGCGCATTTTTGCATATTTTGCTTGATCGCCTGCGCCTGCTCGGGCGTGACATAGCTGAGGCTGTTGATCTCGGGCATATGCTCCGCAAGGATCATGCGCTCAGCCTTCAAGCCGTGCCGGGCTAAGAACGTCATCGCGTTTTTCATGTTCTGAGCCACATCACCCTGAGGGCTGACGTTCAGCGAGTTGCTGCCTACGTTTACGTCAGACTTGTCCTCCGCCGTGGTTTTGCTCTTCATCATGATCTCCATGAAGCGGTCGCCGGCGATAGGCTGCATCGTCATGATATATTGCATACCGGTCTCGGTATCGGCAGTCACCCAGCAGCCGCCGTGCTCTTTGAGGATCATACGGATATTATCGCACAGCGCGCCGACCTCGGAGTCGGTGAAGTACATCAGCAGTCCTTCGGTAGTGATACACAGCGGGCCCTCGGCGTCTTTGAGCGCCGCTTTCAGGGATTCGCCGTTAGTGGCGTCAACTCCGCAGAAATGTACCGAAGAGCGCTTATCCTCGTCGATCAGGGACATGACGGCAGGCTCAGCCTCGGCTATCGCTGCGGGAAGATCCAGGCCGTAATACGCGATACCCTTTTGAGATATCGCTTTGGCGCGGGGCGTATATCCGCAAGGCAGATCCACGATAGTTTTGCAGCCCGACTCTTCCGCGATCGCGGCACAAGTACGCCAGCGCGTTTCTACTAATATCATATTAGCGGTCATCTGCTCGGGAGAGACCGTTGTAGTAGCGCTGTTCTGAGTCGCTTCAAAGGACAGCCCCAGCTTTTCGGCGACCGAAGCGGCGTCTTTCACTCCCGCTGACGCGAGCTGGAAGACCGTCATTTTCGCGGTGTTGAAAACAGGGTTGACTCGTTCAAGTAAGTTTTGATCCATCATTATCATCCTTCTCTGTATTAGTAGGCAATCATAAGGACTCATGCTGAATTACCGATTGAATCATATCACAGCCTGCGGAGTCTGTCAACCGACAGCGATATGGGCTGAGTGTCAAGATGATTGACAGCGGTCAAATACCTGCTATAATGTATTCATCAAAGTGAAAATGATCAAAGAGGTGATATAATGAACAGAGCGCTTTTCTCGGAATAC
Source organism: uncultured Ruminococcus sp. (assembly GCA_902776975.1). Classification (GTDB taxonomy): domain Bacteria; phylum Bacillota; class Clostridia; order Oscillospirales; family Acutalibacteraceae; genus Ruminococcoides. The sequence continues at coordinate 5,394 of CACYSI010000001.1, read as the reverse complement.
AGATCGATGTATTCATCAAACAGGGAGCATCCGACCGTCATCAGGATTCATATCCGTATGCGTGATCTGATCGATCCCGATCATATGAGGTACGCTGTAGACAGGACAATGGAGCGCTACCCGTATTTTTGTGTCCGACTGAATGTCCGCGAGGATAATAAATGGGAGTATGTCGACAACAAAAGACCTGTCGTCATCACAAACTCGCTCAGCGGTGTTGAGCTGAATTCGGAAGAATCCAACTACCATTTGATCTCGTTTTCATGGCAGGATAACCGGATCATCATGGACGTAGCTCACGCTATGACCGACGGCACGGGCGCGTATGAGGTCGTTCGGACGTTCTTGTATTATTACTGCTCAAAGCGCTATCATGTGACGATCTCGGAGGAGGGGGTACGCCTCTCCGGCGATGTGATCTCGGATGAAGAATGGGACGATCCGACGGAGAGGGCGACCGATCTGCCGACTCCGAAGCGCGTCGAGTATCCGCCCTCGATCAATCCCGTCACCGCCGCTCATCTGGAGGACGACACAGAGCGGACGGTCTACGATATCTCCATAGACGAAAAGGAGTTCATGCGGTTCAACATCGAAAACGACGGCAGCCCTGCGACGATGATCGCGCTGCTGTTCAGCCGCGCCGTCGCTCGGCTATATCCCGACAGGGAGGACGCGATCCGCGTCACGCTCGCGCTCAATCAGCGAGGCGCCTTAGGTACGCCTCTGGCGCATCAAAGTCTGGTCGGCGGTGTATTTTTGGAGTACAAGGATAAGCTCAAGGATTGGCCGCTCGAGCGTCAGGCTACCGCCTACCGCGGTATGGTGTTCGCGCAGACTATCGAAGAGACCGTCCTGGCGGGCGTCGCATCTATGAAGGGCATTAATCAAATGCTGATGTCAAAGTCTACCGACCGGGAGCGGCTGGCGATAGTGGACGCGATCGGCGGTGTGACAGACCGCGTCATCACCGCCACTGTCAGCTATGTCGGCAAGGCGGGCTTTAAGGAGTCTGAGGATTATATCCGAGACTTTCGTCTATGGACGAGCGCCGCAGGCAAAACGCTGCTGATCGAGGTATCCGCTGTGGGCGGCAGATTCACTTTAGATTTTTTACAGCCTTTTTCCTCTCCGATCTACGTCAACGCGTTCCTAAAGGAACTGGAGGATAACGGTATCAAATATGATCTGCAGGATGTGATGAAGCTTGACCTGCCCAATATCAAACTGCCGTGGAGTGAGTAAAGCTACCACGCCGTGTGCCGCATGGAAAAGGAAATGTAATAGATGATAAAGGTTTTTATTAAGGATTAGTATTAGCGGTAATTATCGTAAGCGGAGTTGTTTTGGGTACGGCTATAAACGCGCTGTAGAGTGACAGTCACCATAACCAAAAAAAGAAGCACCTCAGCCTTTCGGTCGAGGTGCTTTATCGTAGGTGTTCAATCCATAGGCAGGATCTGTTCATACAGGAATTGGGCGAATTCGCAGCTTGAATATGCCGCGAATCGCTGGTAGTCGTCAGACTTTTGGTTGTCGGCAAAATCACATACGCTTTTTGCTATTATCGGCGTAGGCCGCGGATCGTTGGCATGGTTGGCGGCGTATACCACGGCGTAAGACTCCATATCCAGGCCAGCTGTGTGCTGATACTGGGTGTATATCTGCTTTTCGAGCAGTTCACGGTTAGCGACGACCGTACTGCCGCACGCCATGGGCCCTATGTAAACATGGCAGGGGTTGTCCTGAGACTCAGCCGCGGCGCGCAGATACGGCATTATCTCCTCGGGGATATTCTCTGAGGTGGAGCGGGGCAGAAAGCCCATGTTCCCGTAGTGTATGGTCGCCTTTTCCTGACTTACGAATTTGCCTGCCGAGTAGTTCCAGATGACGTCGGGAACAACTACGTCGCCGTAGCGCTGGTCCTCCAGCTCGTCCTTGACGACTCCCGCGGCGATGCCTACCATGATGAGATATCGCGGTCTGAACATAAAGATCACCTTGGTAGCGGTAGCGGCGGCGGCTGTCATACCCATTTCGCCTATCTTGGCGTGCACTAAGGTGCGGGTCTTACCGTCGCGCTCGAACTCAGCGACGTCGTAGATCTGATCGTCGCCTGTAAAGGTCTTTGGCTTCCAATCGTGAAAATGCATAACTGCGCGAAATTCAGTTGTAGTTACAGACAGGATCGCTACATCGGTCTTATAATCATACTTTTTCATGATCATCCTCCTGCGTAAAACCTTATGAAATTTACTGTCCGTACAGTATAAAAACAGTATACAAAAAACAGCCGCTGTTTGCAAGCCCAATTATACTCAAACAGCAGAAATATCAAAAAAGTTGTCGGCTCGCGTCGGATGATAGTATTGTTCCGACCCGATCATCATGAGAAAGGTTCTTGACGATAACAGGTGTTTCGGATATAATCAAAAAACAGAAACGGAAAGGAGATATCCCGCGCATGAAAGAATTTTATGAGCCGATGATGTATATGTCAACACCCGAGCATCCAAACACTATGGCTGTGGTCGTCGAGCTGAAGGAGCCGATAGACGGATCTATCCTGGAGAAGGTAGTACAGGAGCTTTCTGTTCGCTACCCTTATTTCTATGTAAAGGCGGTCGCCCGCGACAACGACGTTTATCCCGAGGCAAATCCGCTCCCCATGACCGTGCGAAACACATGGGAGCCTATAAACCTCAATTCAGCCGAGTCTAACCGCCATCTTGCCGCGTGGAAGTATGACGGCGCGCGTATGGCGTTTGAGATCACACACTCGCTTACTGACGGCGCGGGAGTGCTGCCCTACATCAAGAGCGCTCTGTATCTCTATCTGTCACGCAAGACAGGTCTGGCGCTCGATCCCGAAGGGGTGCGTCTGCCGGGAGATCCGATCCCCGAGTCAGAGACAGGCAATCCCTTTGCTCATCTCGACATCGACGGGGCGGAGGAGCCGCTGTACATTAAGCAGACCACTGAGGACTTTTATCGGGTGAAGGTCGAAGGCGATATGAAGCCGCAGACGCATTATTTAAAGCTCAAAGAGTCGCAGCTGATACAGTATTGTAAGGACTTTGACGGCAGCCCTAATGCTATGATAGCCGTGATGTTAGCGAGAGCCGTCAGAAAGTATGATCCCGATAACGAAAAGACCGTCAGCGTGTCTGTCGCGATAGATCACAAGGCTATGTTAGGCGCTCGCGCGAACTACCGTATGTTCGCTAATATCATAGAGCTGGATTTTCCTAAGGACAGAGATTTAGGTGATCTTATGCAGACCTGCACGATGGCGCGAGGTCAGATGATGCTGCAGGCGCAGCCCGAAAACTCGCTTTGGGCTATGAAGCAGAGAAAGCTGACATACGCAAAGTTAGGTCAGCTGCCGCTGGAGATGAAGATAGGCGTGATAGCTAAGTCCGCCGGCAACGCCCGATGGAGCTTCTCTGTTTCATACATCAACAGCCGTTCTTTGGGCTCGGTGGACCCGTATATCGAGTCGCTGTACGCGATAGCGGAGCCGGGGGTCTTTGATATCGGCTGTGAGATAATCTGTATCAATCACAGCTTTTATCTGTCGATCTTGCAGCGTTTTGAGGCAGACCGATTCATGGACATCTTCATCGAGGAGCTTTCGTCTGTCGGTATCGACTGCGAGGTGCTGCGCAAAGAGCCTTTGGATCTGTGCGGGATAGAGCCGTTTGAGGATCTGCAAAAAAGCTGACAGAGTGAACGGTACTCTTGAAAGTATAAAAGATCTAAAATCTCATATTTAATTTGACAGGAAACTATAAAAAAATATTTATAGTCCCCGCTCAGTAGCGCACTGCGTGCGCACGAGCGATGGGTAGACGAAATCGCGCGCTTGGTGCGCACGCTTTCTTGTCAAAAAGCCGCATGGGTAAGCCGTTTGTTGAACTTATCCATGCGGTGTTTCTTTTGTATAGGCTCACGCCTGAGGCAGCTCTAACTTAGGCAGATAGCGCGTAAAACGCTCTGATACAGTGTAGGGTATCTTCTCGTTATCGAGTATCTCGCAGAATCGCTCCAGCGGCTCGCGCTTTTTGTCCATAAGCTGGAAGGTGATGCAGAATTTGTCGGCTACGGCGTTCACTTCGAGCATCAGATCGCCGTCGGTGATGGTATACACGCCCTTGATGTGCTTATCCATCTCGCCCCAATCGACCTTACCGACATAGCTGATGGTGCTGTTGTCGCGGGGATCGCTGCGAAAGGCGCTGTTGCTCATGGCGTGATTGATCTTGGATTTAAGATCGGGCTGAGCGTCGATAGCGTCATGGGTTTTTTGGAGCTTTACGAAGCGCTCTATACTCAGCTCCTTTTGATTCTGCTTTATGATCGAGCCTCTCGCGCGCATATTGAGCTTTTGGATGGACTCGTCCTTCATGCCCCACTCGTAGCGGATATGGATGAAACGGACAAAGTCACGGTAGGATTCGGTCGCTCCTATGTCGTCGCGATAATCCGCCGCTATCCTGACGGAGAGATGAGTATCCTTCTTTTCTTTGAAGATTCGCATACACACTTTGACCATCATCGCCGCGAGTATGGTGTTAGGTGAGCCGTCGATACGCGCCGCATAGTCCATAAAGTCTTTTGCGGGGATCTCGATCTGGTAATAGTAGTTGTTTTGAACAAAGGGGTTGATCATAAATTTGATCGTTCTCCACAGCGCGAGGTTAGAATCACCGCCGTCATAGCGATAGATCGGCTCGTCTTTGGGCAGAGCGTCCGCGTCGGGGAAGAATAATTCGCCGTCGGTGACGGGGGAGTCGGGAAACTTAAGATCCGCCGGAGCGGCAAGGTCGCCGTACTTCTTGATCATATACTGATACAGCGTGGTTTTGAGCCAGAACATACCGCCGTACGCGCCGCAGGGAGAGTGAGAGAAATTGAACCACATACAGTCGTCTCTGTAGGTGATCGCGAACAGATGACGGTTGACCTCTTCGCTGCCCAGGACGAGCCTTTCGTCCTCTTCGGGCAGTACGGCGATGGGTCTCAGGTTATGGGTCAGGGTATAGTTCTGATCCTTGTCCAAGCCGACCTTTACACTGAAGTACGGATATCTTTTGATCGCCTCCTGCGCCGCTTTATACAGCATCTCGGGGTCTACGGGAGCGTCGAGCTGCACCTTGAATCTGACAGTGAAGCCGGTCTTCTCCATATATTCATATAGCAGATAGATATCGGGATTCTTACTCATTGACATCTGCCTCCTTATCTGTTCTTAACGTGGTAAACTACGTTTACGGCAAAGCCGGACTCAGCCACCATTTATGAAAAGTAAATGGTAATGTAAAGTTCGCGCAAAAAAGTTTAGAGAACAAGAGATTTTTACATAAATAATTTTACATTACCATAAACACTTAT